>NZ_JBITRU010000012.1:0-206142 GCF_044540255.1 Streptomyces sp. NPDC086080 | reverse complement strand
GCCCGCGAGGTCTACCGCGCCCTGACCACCACACCAACGGAACGAATCACCCAAACCGACCTTGCTCCAGTGGCTTGACAAGCATAGGAGCATCCCCGTAGACCGCAGTGAACGGCAGCTCTTATGGAGACGGCTCACAACGGGACCGACTCCGAAGAGGGACGGCGAGGCCTGCCGACGTGGACTGGATCACGGTCCTGGATCACTTTCCATGACTGCGGTACGGAACGTGATCCAGAACCAGCGTTCAGCCGTCATCGAGAGCGAGAGGGGCACACCACCATGGGGTCACCGGCAGCCGCTCACACCTCACCGGGGTTCACCTAAGCAGCGATGTCCGGAACGGCTTCGTAGCGCATCTGGGCTTGATCCAGCACGTCATCCGGGTCGAAGCCACAGGCCGCCGTCCAGTGCAACAGGTCTGAGATCAGCTCTACCGCCGCCTCACGGAGCCCCGCTCCCCGTCTGCTCACCAGCGCATCACGAGGGGCGCCGTCGATACTCTGGTACGACTCCAGCATGAGGACTGCCCTCTCCACACGGCGACAGGCCGCCTCGGGACCCAGCTCGATCTCGCACCACACGGCCTTGCCCATTGTCGTAACGGCGGTCCCCCAGTCCACGGCCATGGCGGCAAGCAAGTGCAGGCCACGGCCGCACTCCGCATCGCAGTCAGCGACATCCAGCGCGGGCAGCGAGCTGCTCTTGTCGTGCACCTCGACGCGTAGCCGCTCGCGCTTCCACTCCAGGATCAGGGTCGCCGGCGATCCCTCGCCCACGTGCTTGATGACGTTCGTCGCCAGCTCCGTGACGACAAGTTGCGTCGTGTCGCTGGCAGTCGGCACACCCCACTGGCAGAGCTGCGCGGCAGCGGCCCGCCGCAACAGGCGCAGTTCCGTCGGCAGCGCCTCGAAAGGCAGGACACAGCGGCGCTGGTGGTCCTCGCTATCGATCCCGGGCATAAGCGGTTCTCCCTCCCGTGCCACGCGCATGCTGCGCCTGCCGTGTCCGTACGGCTGCATTGCGTAGCTGTCCGTCACCGAGAATGGCATAGAGAAGTCTCACCATGTAACTTCTCACGAACCTCTATCGAGTGAATCGCATGGTGGGCCGACTGCCGCGCTACCTAGCCTGTTCACACCCCGAGCACCTGCCCGGGTTACTGTCTGAGGAGTTCCATGTCCGTACGGACCACCACCCGGCGTCGCCAACTCGGCGCCATGCTACGTAAGTTGCGGGCCCGCAAAGCGATGACCCTGGAGGAGGCCGGCGGGCTGGTCGGCGTATCGAAGGCAACGGTCAGCCGGTACGAGACGCAGGCGGGGCCGGTGAAGTGGATCGTCGTGGACGCGCTGTGCCGTCAGTACGGAGCCACGGATGCCGAGCGGGAAGCCGTGGTGCGCCTGGCGAAAGACGCCAAGCAGCAGGGGTGGTGGAGCTCGTTCGCCGACTCCATCCCGGAGAGCATGAACCTGTTGCTCACCCTGGAGGACGAGGCTGTACGCGAGGACCACTTCTCCTGCGTCTACGTCCCTGGCCTTCTCCAGACGCGCGCCTACAGCACCGCTCTGCAGAAAGCCAACGAGATCCCGCTCGAACCGGCCGAGGTCGAACGGCTGGTGGACATCCGCATGAAGCGGCAGGAGATCCTCACGCGCCCGAAGCCTCCGCGCTTGTGGGCGATCCTGGACGAGTCCGTGCTCCGCCGGGTCGTCGGGGCTCCCGAGACCATGAAGCAGCAACTTGACCAACTGCTCAACGCGAACGAGTCCCCGCACATCACGCTTCAGGTACTGCCATTCTCCAAAGGTGCCCACTGCGCAGCGTTGGGCAGCTTCGTGATCCTCGGGGGAACTGAGCCGACTCTCGACGTTGTCTACGTCGACTTCCACACAGGCTCGCTCTTCCTGGAGCAGGAGGAGGAACTGGAGCGCTACAGACTTGCGTTCGAGTACCTCCGCGCACAAGCGTTGGACATGGAGGCCTCCTCCGATCTGATCCATCACGTGCGCAAGGAGCTTTGAATGTCCGACAGCCATCAGAACTTCAACGAGCCAAAGTGGTTCAAGTCCTCCTACAGCGGAGGCAACACCACGGAGTGCATCGAGTGCGCACACACCGAGAACGGCACTCAGATACGTGACTCCAAGCGCGTGAACGGACCCGTGGTCCACGTCGCAGCAGGGCCTTGGCTCACATTCCTACGGTCTCTGACGCACGGCGCACAGAGGTAGCGCCAAGGAGCAACCGCATCGCACGGGATGGCAGCACGGCCACCGGCCACGTGGAGGGCGAGGCACACCGACCTCATTGACCGGATCAGCAAGGAGACCTGATGACGACGCCGTCAGACCTCAACTGGTTCAAATCCACCTACAGCGGCGGCAGCGGCACCGAGTGCGTGGAGTGCGCCCACGTCACGCACGGCGCACTCATACGCGACTCTAAGGACAGCAAGGAGTCCGTGATCAGAGTGAGCCACGGCTCCTAGACGTCCTTCGTCCAGGAGGTCCGGCGGAGGTAGCCGGGGCACTCTCGGCAGGGCAAAGGGAGCGAAGGCGTGGATGATCCTGAGCACAGAGCGCGCAGAACCCCTGTCCCTGCGGCGTTGCCCTTGAGAACCCTCGGCGAGGTCCGGTCCGCCCTGCTGTCCGGACACGCCTCTCCCGGCGACCGGGAAGCCTTCGAAGCCGATCTTCAACGCGCTCTGGAGACCTCGTCGGAGACGGACCTCTCCGCCATCGCCGCCGTGATCGTCGACTACCGAGGCCGAATTCGCCTCTGCCAGGACCCTGACTTCCACATCGCCGTACAGGAAGGCGTCGACCTCACGGCGCTGCTGAAGCAGTTGAAGGGGTACAGCTGACCCGCGTCACACAGCCCCGGCGTCCACCCGGTACACGATCTTGCCGTCGAGTTCGGCGAATCCGAGGGACCGGTAGAAGGCTCGCGCCCGGGGATTGTCCCGGTCCGTCATCCACTCCACCCGGCTGCAACCGGGCCGGGCCGCGGCCAGCGCGCGCAGCTCGTCCATGACGCGGGACCCGACACCGTGACGGCGGAGCGTGTCGCGGACGTAGAGCTCCTTCAGGAACAGCGAGTGGGAGGACCCGGCGGCCGGCCAGAGGAAGGAGTAGGCGGCAAGGCCGACGAGTTCCCCGGTCGCATCCTCGACGACCAGTGCGGAGGCAAGGGGCGGTGAACCGAACAGCGCCTCCTCGACCTGCGTCCGGCGTTCTTCCACCGGCTGGATCTCGGTCGAGCCGTAGAACCGCTCGATCTCCTCGATCAGGTCGGCCAAGGCGATGATGTCCCGCTTGTCTGCGGGGCGGATCGTCACGGTCATCAACGGCTCCTGTACTTCGCGAGTTCTATTCGCCGGCCTCAACGGATGGTTGCGGCACGGTGGCACGGTCCTGACCAAGATGCCAGCTGTGTTCCCGAAGGGAACCATGGACATGGCGGATGAGGTGCTTGAGATCCGCGCAGTAGACCGACGGATTGCGATAGCCGCCGGCCGCGCTGAAGCGGTGCGGGAGGTAACCTCCGCCGCACACCTCCAGCAGCGGGCACACCTGGCACACTTCGGCGAGCGCGGCCTTCCCCAGACCGCGGTGCGCAAGTTTCGGGTGGTGCCGGACCATGTCGAACGAGTGCCGGTGTACGTCGGCGTCGAGCCGGGAGGCACCCTCTTCAACGGACCTGAGGGTGTCCACGTCCTCGATGCTGCCGTCGGACTCGATGACAATGCTCGCCGCCGGAGCGAGCCCGAGTGACTCCACCGAACTCCGCACTCCGGAACTCAGCGCCACGATGTCCTCCAGCATCCGCACGCTGTGCCGGTTGCCGGACTCGGCCAGCCAGGTGTCGTAGACACGGCTCATCCAGATCCCGTACTCGGGCAGGCCCAGGTCGTTGCGATGCGGCGGTTCGTCGTGGGTGGCATGCGGCAGGTTGAAGTCGATCACCGGTGGCTCGAACGAGGCCAAGTAGTCGTGGACGTCGGCCGGGTCGTTGGCCAGGTCGACGACGGCGAGGATCCCCGCGAACAGGTGTGGCCGGGAGCGGAGGAGCTCGATGCCCCGCACGGCCGAGGCAGCGCTGGAGCGTGACGAACGTGTCAGCCGGTGACGGTCGTTGACTGTCTGCGGTCCGTCCAGGCTGACGCCTACAGCCATCCGGTACCTCTCGAAGAGATCCAGCCACTCCTCCGTGATCAATGTGCCGTTGGTCTGGAGCTCGAAGTGAATCCTCGTGTGCGGGGGGATGCCCGCCCGAACGGCGTCGAGCAGGGCCGTCATGTGACGGGGGCCGGCGAGCAGCGGTTCGCCACCGTGGAGGATCACGTGTACTTCTGAGAGATCGTGCGCAACGGCATGTTCACCGATCCGTCCACCGGCCGAGCCGGCGACGGCGACGCTCATCCGGGCGGGCAGTCTCCGCCACGCCTGGTCGGCGGAATTGAAGACGTAGCAGTAGTCGCAGTCGATGTTGCAGCGGTTGGCGACCTTGAGGATGAATGCCGTAAAGGGTGCGATGCCTCCGCTGTGAGCTTTCAAGCGAGCGCGCTCACATCGGCCAGGGCAGGATGAGTGAGGCCGCGTGGCCACCGTCGCCCGCTCGCGTGGCGGTGGCCTGCTCCGTCTCGAGCCGCTGGCGAACGCGGGACGCGACCCGGTCCAGGACAGTGGCATCCCGCGCGTGGTGGGGCCGTGGCTCGGTCGCGGCGTGCTCGGTGGAGATGGGCGAGTCCGGCAGCATGCGACGCTCCTCGTGGAGTAGCCGTTCACGATGGGGGGGGAGGCGAGAGCGGTATCGGTTGCGAACGTAGCAGTCGTGGGGACTTCTGTGGCACGGTCGATCCGGCCACGATGCCGGGTTATCCCGGTTGCGCGGCGAGAAGTTCTTGTACGGCGTCGGCCTCGGCACTCGCGCCCAGACGCCGGTAGATGTCGAGTGACTCGCGCAGCGATTCCATGGCACGCGCGGGACCGAGTGTGATCCAGTCGCAGCGTCCGGTACCTTCCAGTGCCCGCCCCTCTTCGAGAGGCGAGCGGACGGCCCGGGCCAGGCGCAAGGCGTCTGTGAAGTGGTCACGGGCCGCCGTCTGATCACCGGTCGCGTGCAGCAGTGCTCCGTAGTGATTCAGGACTTGGGCCTCACCGCAGCGGTCACCGAGAGCGCGAAGGATCGTGAGGCTGCCTCCGAACGCCGTGGCGGCGTCTTCGTGCTCTCCCGCGGCCGCGTGCGCGGCACCCAGCTCGCCGAGGGCAGCGGCCTCTCCGCCCCGGCTGCCGAGTTCGCGGTAGGTGGCCAGCGCCCGCTCGAGCATGGCGACCGCCTCGGCAGCGTCGCCCTCCACCCGCTCGAGCGTTCCCAGGTGGCGGACACTGTTCGCGTGACCGAAGCGATCACCGAGCTCTGCGTAGTACTCGAGGGCCTGAGTGTGCATCTGTCGCGCGCGGGTGAAGTCTCCGGTCAGCCGGTGCACGACGCCGAGTTCATTGAGTGCGTACGCCTGGTGGACACGGTCGTCGAGGTCGCGATAGATCCCCAACGCCTCGCCCTGGCATCGCGCCGCCGAGTCGTATTCACCCGTCAGGGAGTGCACGACGCCGAGGTCACGCAGGGAGTTGGCCTCACCGTAGCGATCACCCAGCTCGCGGTAGATCGTCAGAGCTTCGCTCTGGGCCTCCACGGCGGCGTCGAAGCGGCTGCTCTGCCGACGCACCATACCGAGGTCGGCGAGCGCGTTGGCCTGGCCGAGCCGGTCACCGAGCTCACGGTAGAGGCTGAGGCACTCGCTCTGGGCTTCGGCTGCCGCCTCATTGTCGGCGATCATGTAGCGGACGATGCCGAGCTGGTTGAGCGCCTCCGCCTTGCCCCGCTTCTCGCCCGCCGCCTCATACTCGGCCACCGCTTGGTCCAGGGCCTCGATCGCCTCCGGGTAGGCGGCCATGAAGCGTCGGATCACGCCCAGCTCGGCGAGCGCCGCCGCCAGCGCACGGCGGTCTCCGGTGTGCCGGGCCGCCTCGGCAGCCGTTCGGTGGAGCCCGATGGCCTGATCCCACGGGCCGGCCTGCCGCAGGAACGGCGCCATGGCGGCGGCCAGGCGGACCACCAGATCGTGCAGCGCCAGCCTGTTCGCCCGGTGGATACAGGCCAGGACGTTGGCCCGTTCGTCCTCCAGCCAGGCCAGGGCCGCCGAGCGGGACGCCAGATGCGGCGTTTCCAGACCGTCGCTGCCGTCGGGAGGTATCGGTGCGGGAGCGCCGCCGCGCAGGATGTGTCCATTGGCCTCGGCAAGAACAGCCAGGTAGTAGGTCCCCACACGGTGAACGGCTTCCGTGTGTTCCATGGTGCCTCCCTCGTCGGCGAGAGCGCGCGCGTAGTCACGTAAGAGATCGTGCAGACGGTGACGGCTTCCCGGGTGTTCCTCGATCAGATGGGCGTCGTAGAGCGCATCGAGGTGCTCCCGTGCCGCGCTCACCGGGGCTGCGACCAGCGCCGCCCCGGTATGGGCGTCGAGGTCCGTTCCGGGATACCGGCCGAGACACCGGAAGAAGCGCCGCTGTTCCGGCTCCAGATCCCGGTACGACAGCTCGAACGTCGCCGCGATGCCGCGTTCCCCGGCTCTGAACTCACCCAGTCGGTTACCGGCCGCCACCAGCCGGGACCGCAGGTCGTACACACTCCACGAGGGGTGGTGCCGCAGCCGTGCCGCAAGCAGTGAGATACCGAGGGGGAGGTGTCCGCACTGCGCGGCCAGCTCTCGGACGGCCACGAGGTCGAGCGAGCCCGGCGGCCGGCCGCTGAGTCGTACGAAGAGGTCGACCGCGTGTTCCGGAGGCAGGGCGTCCACCGACACGACCACCTCTTCGTACGCGGCCAGCCGTTTCCGGCTGGTCACCAGAACAAGGCAGTCCTGGCCGCCCGGGAGCAGCGGTTCCAGTTGGCGGTAGCTGACGGCGTTGTCCAGGATGAGCAGCGCTTTTCTTCCGGCCAGGTGCCCCCGCCACATCGCGGCCCTGGCCTCGGTGACCGCGCCTTCGTCATCACCGACGGGAATCTGCTGTGTCGGCACGCCGGTCGCTGCGAGCAGTGAGGCCAGCGCCTCGGTGGCCTGTACGGGGGCACGGCCTGGCGTATGGCCGTTCAGGTTCACGAAGAGCTGTCCGCCCGGGAAGCGCTCGGACAGCAGGTGCGCTGCGTGGACGGCGAATGCCGTCTTGCCGACACCCGCCATCCCGTCGATCACATGGACGGGCAGATGCGCGCCCGAGTCCTGAGCCCGTCGCACGGATGTCACCAGTGCGTCCAGCTCGGCACCGCGGTCGGTGAAGACCGCGGTGTCTCGCGGTAAGGAGCGCAGTACCAGGGCGGCTCCGGGAAGCCGAGTCCCGTCCTCCGGCTGCGGGAACGGCTCCGGAGGGGCCGTCGTCTGCGATCCCGATTCCGACAGGGCGGCCAGCAGCACGGACAGCCCGATGGTGGCCGCACCGAGTGCGGCGAACGACAGCCATGCGTGCTCTTGCAGCCATCCGAGCCAGCCCGGCCACCGTGACTCCGACACCGCGTTGGTGACGAGCCCCACCAGCATGGTCGTCACAGCCCCACCGGCGGCCACAAGGGCGACCGCGGCTCCGCGCCGCACCCTCATGCGTGCGCCGCCAAGGCGTTCGCACACAGTCCGGCCCATTCTGCGATCACGGTTCCCCCGACCTCTTCGTGCCTCGACCGATCCAGGGCATCAGGAGGAAGGGACCGGGTCAAGGCCGCTCTCTCGCCAGTTGACGTGTGGTCGTCCGCTGGTTCGATTCTTCGTCGATACGGCGACGGAACGTGCCATGGACCTGGAGGTCCTTCAGGCCGGTGAGTGCGCGGAAGCCGCGACCGTCGACGCGCCCGCCCGGGTCCCTGCCTACGTACCCGGAGTGGGCCCCGCCTCGGCCGGCGCCGGCTCTCCCGCCGGGTGTCCCCCGGAGCAGTCCGGGCAGGTGCCGCGGTAGGTGACTTCGGCCTCGGAGACCGTGAATCCGAAGGTCTGGGAGTGCGGGAGGTCCGCCAGGGGATCCCCCGTCGGGTGCACGTCGCGCATCGCACCGCAGCGGGTGCAGATCAGGTGATGGTGGGGGCGGTGCGCGTTCGGGTCGTAGCGCTTGGCGCGCGTGTCGGTGGACACCTCGACGACCTCGCCCTGGTTCACCAGCTCGTGCAGGGTGTTGTAGACCGTCGCCCGGGAGATCTCGGGCAACCGCTGGGCGGCGCGGGCGTGGACCTCGTCAGCGGTCAGGTGCACGTGGTCCCCGTCGAGGACCTCGGCCACGACACGCCGCTGCGCGGTCATGCGCCAGCCGCGCTTGCGCAGCCGCTCCAGGAGGTCACTCATGAACAGCACCCTAACAGCGAGCTGGGATAACTCAAGAGTAGATACTTGTCTGGATGCTGCCTTGACTTGGATTCTGTCCAATATAGGGTGAGGGTGTGTACCAGCGCGGGTCATCTGGCCCCGGACTGCCGGCCGGCCGGGATCGTCAGGCCTTGAGCGCATGCGAAGAACCACTCACCGAGGAGCAAGCCTTGCCTGAGAACAACCAGAAGCCGCTGACCACGGCCGCCGGAGCACCGGTTCCCGACAACCAGAACTCGCTGACGGCCGGTCCGCGCGGTCCGATGCTCCTGCAGGACGTGTGGTTCCTGGAGAAGCTCGCCCACTTCGACCGCGAGGTCATTCCGGAGCGCCGGATGCATGCCAAGGGCTCGGGCGCCTTCGGCACCTTCACGGTGACGCACGACATCACGCGGTACACGAGCGCGAAGATCTTCTCCGAGATCGGCAAGAAGACCGAGCTCTTCGCCCGGTTCTCCACGGTCGCGGGTGAGCGCGGCGCCGCCGACGCCGAGCGCGACATCCGTGGCTTCGCCGTGAAGTTCTACACGGACGAGGGCAACTGGGACCTGGTCGGGAACAACACTCCGGTGTTCTTCTTCCGCGACCCGCTGAAGTTCCCGGACCTCAACCACGCGGTGAAGCGCGACCCGCGCACCAACATGCGCAGCGCCGAGAACAACTGGGACTTCTGGACCAACCTCCCCGAGGCCCTGCACCAGATCACGATCGTCATGTCCGACCGCGGCATCCCCGCCTCGTACCGGCACATGCACGGCTTCGGCTCGCACACCTACAGCCTGATCAACGCCGAGGGCGAGCGGTTCTGGGTCAAGTTCCACCACCGTACCCAGCAGGGCATCAAGAACCTCACCGACGCCGAGGCCGAGGCTCTCGTCGGCAAGGACCGCGAGTCCCACCAGGCCGACCTCTTCGGCGCGATCGAGGACGGCGACTTCCCGAAGTGGAAGCTGTTCATCCAGGTCATGCCGGAGGCCGACGCGGAGAACTACCGCTTCCACCCCTTCGACCTCACCAAGGTCTGGTCGAAGAAGGACTACCCGCTGATCGAGGTCGGCGAGTGGGAGCTCAACCGCAACCCCGACAACTACTTCGCGGACGTCGAGCAGGCCGCCTTCAGCCCGGCCAACGTGGTCCCGGGCATCAGCTTCTCCCCCGACCGGATGCTCCAGGGCCGGCTGTTCTCCTACGGCGACGCCCAGCGCTACCGCCTCGGTGTCAACCACCACCAGATCCCCGTCAACGCCGCGAAGAACCCGGTGAACTCCTACCACCGCGACGGCGGCATGCGCGTCGACGGCAACCAGGGAGCCACCCCCGGCATCGAGCCCAACTCCTACGGGCGCTGGCAGGAGCAGCCGGCCTACCGCGACCCGGCCCAGGCCGTGGGCGCCGTCGCCGACCGGTTCAACTACCGTGAGGACGACGACAACTACTACGAGCAGCCGGGCAACCTGTTCCGCCTGATGACCGCCGAGCAGCAGCAGGTTCTCTTCGAGAACACGGCGCGCGCGATCAACGGCGCCTCCGAGCAGACCGTCGCACGGCACATCGCCAACTGCACCAAGGCCGACCCGGCCTACGGCGAGGGCGTCCGCAAGGCGATCGAGGCCCTGGCCGCCGGCACCCTCTGATCCCGCCGGTCGGGAAGACGCACGGTACGCCCGTACTCGTCACCGGCGTGGGCACGGCATCGTGCCCACGCCGGTGCGCGGGGCGGGCGTTCCGTTCACGGAGACTTTGATGAACATGCACAGCAGCAGCGGCGGACTGACTTCCGAGCAGACGGAGCGGGTCGTCGCCCTCGCCATGGACCTGGCCCGGGAGGGCGACGCCGAGCAGTTGGCGGAGTTCGTGGCGCACGGGCTGCCCGTGGACGTACGCGATCCCGCGGGCAACACCCTCCTCATGCTCGCCGCGTACCACGGTCACGCCGACACCGTGCGGACCCTGGTCCGGCTGGGAGCCGACCCCGACCTGCGCAACGACCGGGACCAGACTCCCCTCGCGGGAGCCCTGTTCAAGGGTGCCGACGGTGTGGTGACCGTACTGCGCGAGGCCGGCGCGGATCCGGACTCCGGTACGCCGACCGCGCGAGCCGCGGCGGCCATGTTCGGCCGCGCCCACCTGCTCGACGGCTGATCCGGCGACGCCGGCGCGCCCGGGGTTCGGAGTGCGGGAGAGGCGCACGTGGGGCGTACAGGCCTGGTGGGACATGCGAGGCCCCGTTGACGCGGTCCCGTGCGGCCTGTTCAGTGGTCGGGCGCCGAGCGGCGTGAACGGTCCGTCGCGCCAACTCTCCCCCCACGGAGGCCTCGTGAGAAGTTCCACGGCACCGATACGGCACATCCGGCACCACCGGCACGTCCGCCACATCCCCGCGGTCCTCGCCGCCGTGCTCGGCCTCACCGTCACGGCTCTCGCACCGGCCGCCCAGGCCCGGCCCGCGCCTCCCACCGTGGCCACCGCCTTCAGCGAGGCCGCCGCCGAGTTCGGCGTGCCGCGCGACGTGCTCGTCGCCGTCGGGTACGGCGAGAGCCGGCTCGACGGGCATGACGGGCAGCCCAGTCAGGCCCGCGGGTACGGGGTGATGCACCTGGTGGACAATCCGCGGCAGCGCACCCTGCGCGAGGCGTCCGACCTCACCGGGATCCCGGTGGCGGAACTGCGCCGGGACACCGCGGCCAACATCCACGGCGGCGCCGCCGTGCTGCGCGCCCGTGCCGACGAGGCCGGGCTCACCGCCGGGGAGCGCGCACATCCCGCCGCCTGGTACGAGGCGGTCGCACGCTACGGGGGCGCCGGGGACGCGCGTACCGCCCGCTTCTACGCCGACGGCGTGTACGACCTGCTCGCCCAGGGCGTCACCGCCCGTGCGGAGGACGGGTCCGCCGTGGTCGTCAGGCCTCGGGCCGTCGAACCCGACCGTGGTACCTACGCCGACGCGGCACCGCTCGCCGCCGGGCCCGACTACCCGGCCGCCCTGTGGGTGCCGGCCAGCACCGCCAACTACACGGTGGGGCGCACCTCTTCCATCACCACGGTCGTCATCCATGTCACCCAGGGCTCGTACGCGGGCGCCATCAGCTGGTTCCAGAACCCGGAGGCCGAGGTCAGCGCGCACTATGTCGTCCGCTCCTCGGACGGGCAGGTGACGCAGACGGTCCGTGAGAAGGACACCGCCTGGCACGCCCGTTCCGGCAACCCGTACTCCGTCGGCATCGAGCACGAGGGATATGTCGACCAACCCTCCTGGTTCACCGACGCCATGTACCGCTCCTCCGCGGCGCTCACCCGCTCGATCGCCGACCGCTATGGCATCCCCAAGGACCGGGCGCACATCGTGGGTCATGTGGAAGTGCCGGGCAACGACCACACCGATCCCGGGCCGTACTGGGACTGGAACCGCTACATGGAGCTGGTGGGAGGCAGCACGGACGGGGGCACGCCGCAGCTCTCCTTCGCCTCGTACTCCACCCTGCGGACCGGGTCCACGGGGGCTCAGGTCAGCGCCGCGCAGTGGCTGCTGAACGACCAGGGCTTCGAAGCCGGTGCGGTGGACGGGCAGTTCGGCCCGGGGACGGCGGCTGCGGTGCGCTCCTTCCAGTCGGCGCGAGGACTGGCCGCGGACGGTGTGGTCGGGGCGCGCACATGGACGGGTCTGCTGTCGGCGGGGTCCCGGCCGGTGATCCAGCAGGGTTCGTCCGGTGAGGCGGTCCAGCGTCTTCAGCGGGCGCTGACGGCGGCACTGGCCCGTACCGTCTCGGCGGACGGCATCTTCGGCCCGGGCACCGCACAGGCGGTGCGCGACTACCAGTCCTCCCGCGGTCTGAGCGCGGACGGTGTGGTCGGCCCGGCGACGTGGAGCGCGCTCCAGGCCGGACGCTGAACCGCGCGGTGAGGACGACGCCCCGGCCGCGCGCCGGGGCGGTGCCGTTCCCGTACGGCGGCGGTGATCGTTCTTCCGTGGCCGTGCGTGCGACCGCGGTCGTCCCGGTGTACGCCCGTCGTTTCGAGCAGGCCGGGCCTCAGAGATCCCCGAGTTCCTTCGCGAGGTCAGGGTCGCGCATGCCGGGGAAGGCGTAGCCGTCAGTGTCGGTCCACGGGACGTCGAGGTCGTCCATGTGGACGTGCCAGCGCGCTCCCGGCAGGGCGCGGCGCAGTTCGGTCACGGAGTCCAGGACGTGCGTCAGCACCGGAAGCATGTGGGCGGGAGCGAGGGGCAGCTTGGTGGATCCGGCCACGATCTCGTCCGGCTCGCCGGCGCCGCCGTCGTAGAGGTGGAGGCCTTCCTCGTCGTCGTACGGGAACGACGCCATGTGGGCGGCGACGACGCGTTCGACGGCGGCGGTCTCGTCGTCCGTCAGTGGTGTGGCACGGGACGCGGAGTAGTAGAGGGAGACGCTCATGGCCCGGAGTGTAGGCAGCGCGTCCGACACTCTTGCGTCGTCGATGTTCGTGGAGTGGTACGGCAGGCGGGCCGGGAAGAGGACACCGCGGGCGGGCGGGCGCGGTCGGAGGCGGCGGGGCGCCCGCCGAGGGCCACTGAGCCGTCGGCGGGCGCCCTGTTGGTTCCGGCGGGGGCGGCGGGCCGTACCCGCGGGTGCGGAGACGGGTGCCGCCCGGTACCGGTCCTCGTCTCCGGTCAGCCCATGCTCTTCGCGCCGTCCAGGGACTCGCGGATGATGTCGGCATGGCCGGCGTGCTGGGCGGTCTCGGCGACGATGTGCATCAGGACCCTGCGGGCCGACCACCGCGCGCCGGGCTCGAACCACGGGGCCTTCGGCAGGGGCCACGCGGCGTCCAGGTCGGGCAGGGTGGTGACCAACTCGTCGGTGCGACGGGCCGCATCGGCGTAGGCGGCCAGGACACCGGCCAGCGTCTCGCCCGGCAGCATCCGGAACTCGTCGGCCCTTCGGGCCCAGTCGGCCTCGGTCATGGCGGTGAAGTCCCCCATGGGCGACGGTCCGTTCAGGATGAAGTCCGCCCATTTCCGCTCGACCGAGGTGACGTGCTTGATCAGGCCACCCAGGCACAGCTCGCCGGCGGTGGTCCGCAGGCCGACCTGCTCGTCGGTCAGGTCACGGGTGGTGAAGCGCAGGAAGTACCGGTGCTTGGCCAGCACTTCCAGCAGGTCGGCGCGCTCGCCGGTGACGGCCGCGGTCGGGGCCTCGGTCGCGTCGGGGGTGGTCCGCTCGTCAACGGTCATGGTTTTCGCCTTCCGGTATGACTGCTCCGTCGGTCGAGGACCACGCTAGAGACGATCGAGGTCAGATTCTGTCCTAGACAAGGGCTGACCGGCCTCCTGCCCTCCCCTGCGCCGGATGCCAACGGACGTTCGCCCCGCGGAAGGGACACGTGCCCGCCGCCTTGGGCGGAGCCGCCGCGGCATCCGCTACGGCTCCGCCCGTCCGCTCGTGGCAGCGGTGCCGGTCGCGCCTCGACCGGCCCGCCACGGCGCGGGGATGCGGTCAGTCCGTGAGGAACCAGCCGCGCACCTGGGCCTCGTGGTCGACGTAGCGTTCGCCGGAGACGTCGACGACGACCTTGTCGATGGTGCCGCCGGTGAACGGGAACGGTGCCTGGTAGTCGGGGGTGACCGGCGAGGCGTCGTCGCGGCCCACGCAGATGCCGTCGCCGACGACGCAGAAGAGGCCGGGCTGGGTGACGATGTCGTGGCTGGCCAGTTCCTCGTCGTCCATGTAGAGGGTCAGGGTGCCCGTGGCACCGGGCATCGCGGGGTCGGCGCTGCGGCCCTCGGCCGCGAACTCCGCCGTGAGCACGTGCCTGCCCGGCGGGATCGTCCGGTCGGCGTCCACGACCTGCAGTTCGGTGCCGATCCAGTTGTAGGCGTAGTGCAGACGGTGGTCCTTGACGTAGAGGCTGTGGCCGCCCGCCACGCCTCCGTGGGCGTACAGCACACCCTCGGCGCCCGCCGGGTCGACGTCCACTCCGGCCGCTATGGTGTACGACCGGCCGCTGGTGAAGACGCCGGACTGCTCGGGCACCGGCGCGGAGTCGGGGTAGTAGACGTAGCGGTCACGCTCGGGGTTTCCGCGCGGGCGGTCGGCCAGGGTCTGCTCCAGCGCGGTGCGGTCGTCCAGCGGAAGCCCGTTGTAGAGGCCCGCGTAGTAGTACCAGAGGCTCTTGAGGGTTTCCAGCCGGGCCGGCTCCCGCTCGGCGAGGTCCGTCGACTGGGCACGGTCCGTGGTGAGGTCGTACAGCTCCCAGGTGTCGTGGGTGAAGTCGCCCCAGCCGCTCAACGGCGGGTGGACCGTGCAGGCCAGCCAGCCCTCGTGGTAGATGGACCGCTGGCCCAGCATCACGTAGAACTGGGTCTGTCGTCCGGGGGCCTCCGGGTCCGTGAGGGCGGCTTTGAAGCTCTCGCCCTCGATCGGGCTCTGCGGATAGCCCTTGATCACCTCTGGCGGTTCGATGCCGAGCAGGTCGTAGAGGGTGGGGACGACGTCCACCGCGTGGATGTACTGGTGACGCACCTCGCCCCGGGCCCGGATCCCCGCCGGCCAGGCGACCAGGCACAGGTCGGCCACGCCGCCCTCGTAGCCGGCCCATCGCTTCCAGTAGGGGAACGGCGTGTCGAAGGCCCAGGCCCAGCCGGTGTTGTAGTGGTTGTACGTCGAGGGGCCGCCGAGCTCGTCGATGTGTTCCAGGGAGAGTTCGACCGGTGTGGGCAGGTTGCTGAAGAACCGCCACTCGTTGAACGTCCCGTCCGGTCCTCCCTCGCCGCTCGCCCCGTTGTCGGAGACGACCACGATGATCGTGTTGTCGAGCTCCCCCTCGGCCTGCAGGAAGTCGATGACCCGGCCCACCTGGTCGTCGGTGTACGAGACGTATCCGGCGAAGACCTCGGCCATCCGGACGAACAGCCGCCGCTCGTCGTCGCTGAGCCGGTCCCAGGGACGGACCGTGTCGACTGCCGGCCACGGTTGGCCGCCCGGACCCGTCGCCGCGGGTTCGCCGTGAGGGTTGATACCGGACAGCTCGGTGTCCTCCGGCAGCAGGCCGATGTCCTTCTGGCGCCGCAGGATCCCGGGGCGGATGGCCTCGTAGCCCTCGTCGAAGACGCCCTTGTACCGGTCGGCCCACTCCTTGAAGACATGGTGCGGCGCGTGGGCCGCGTCGAGGGAGAGGTACATGAAGAAGGGCTTGCTCGGATGGACGGCCCTGGCATCGCGGATGAACTCGATCGCCTTGTCGGAGAAGTCCTTGGCGATGTGGTAGCCCTCCTCGGGCGTGGCCGGCGGTGTCACCGGGTGGTTGTCGTAGATCAGCTCCGGGTACCAGCTGTTCGACTCGCCGTTGAGGAAGCCGTAGAACCGCTCGAAGCCGCGCCCCAGGGGCCAGCGCCCCTTGTAGGCGGCCATGTTGGTCTCCTCACCGGGGGTGAGGTGCCACTTTCCGACGCAGTAGGTGTTGTAGCCGCGTTCGTTGAGGGCCTCCGAGATGAATCCGTTCTCGAACGGGATGCGGGAGGAGATCCCGGGAAAACCGGCGTCGAACTCGGCGACCGTCGCCATCCCGTTCGACGTGGCGTTCCGGCCGGTCAAGAGCGAGGACCTGGTCGGAGAGCACAGCGCCGTGGTGTGGAAGTTCGAGCACCGGACGCCCATGTCGGCGATGCGCGACATCGTCGGCGTCCGCACCGGGCCGCCGAAGCAGTCCATCGTCCCGTAGCCGACGTCGTCCCAGACGACGACCAGTACGTTGGGGGCGTTCTCCGGAGCCTCAGGCATGAGGAACGGCGCCCAGTCCGGCTGCGAGTCACGGATGTCGAGGGCGATCTTCCCCTTGAATGGCTTGGGCATGACGGTTCTCCTCGCTGTGCCGCGTCATGGCCGCCGGCCTTCCCCGGTGCCTGCCGTGGCCGTCGGCGCGTGACCGGTCGTCGCCGTCGGCTCGTGACCGGTCGTCCGTCCAGCCTGGTCGCGCGGTCGGTCGTGCCGCTTCACCCCGTGGGGGTGAGAGCGCCCGGTGCCCGCGGGGCATGCCCGCCGGCGCGGCAGCGTCCCACCCCGGAGGCTTCACCCGGCACGAATGATCACGCGTCCCGCGGCCCCGGCGCGGCACGGTGGGGCGGGTGGGGCAGGTGGGAGGGGACGACGACCGGACGAGTGACGCCCGCGGGCTCACCCGCCCGGGGTGAGGCGTCCGGCGGCCGGGGAACCCCATCCTGGGCGGATGAACACCGTGGACCTGCCCGTGCCGACCGCCCGCGGCCGACCGTTCCATCTCCTGGCCAAGCCGACCGGGGCGATCTGCAACCTGGACTGCACCTACTGCTTCTTCCTGTCCAAGGAGCTGCTGTACGAGGGCAGCAGATTCCGTATGGCGGACGAGCTGCTCGACGCGTACATCCGGCAGCTGATCGAGGCACACGGCACGGCGCCCGAGGTGACCGTGGCCTGGCAGGGCGGGGAGCCGACGCTGATGGGCCTGGACTTCTTCCGCCGGTCCGTGGAGTACGAGCGGCGTTACGCCCGGCCGGGCCAGCGGGTCGTCAACACCGTCCAGACGAACGGCACGCTGATCGACGACGAATGGGCCCGCTTCTTCCGGGACAACGACTTCCTCGTCGGACTCTCCGTCGACGGCCCCCGCGCGCTCCACGACGCCCACCGGGTCGACAAGGGGGGCAAGCCCACCTTCGACCGCGTGATGCGCGGACTGGAGCGGCTGCGCGCCCACGGGGTGCGGTGGAACGCTCTGACCACACTGCACGACGCCAACGCCCGGCACGGCCGTGAGGTCTACGCCTTTCTGCGCGACGACTGCGGCGCCGCTCACCTGCAGTTCATCCCGATCGTCGAACGCACCACCGCCCAGGCCCTGCCCCTGGCCGACGACGGCTGGGGCGCCCGCGCCCGGGAACGGCCCCTGTACCGGCAGGAGGGCGACCGCGTCACCGGCCGGTCGGTGACCGGCGAGCAGTACGGCCGGTTCCTCATCGACGTCTTCGAGGACTGGGTACGTCACGACGTCGGCCGTGTCTACGTCCAGATGTTCGATGTGGCGCTGGCGAACTGGTACGGCGAGCAGCCCTCCCTCTGCGTCCACTCCCGCACCTGCGGCAGCGCCCTCGCCATGGAGCACAACGGCGACGTGTACTCCTGCGACCACTTCGTCGAACCGGGGCACCTGCTCGGCAACATCGGGGAGCGGCACCTTCTGGAGCTGGTCGACTCACCGCGGCAGCGGCGGTTCGGCCAGGACAAGCACGACACCCTGCCGCGATACTGCCTCGACTGCGACGTCCGCTTCGCCTGCCACGGCGGCTGCCCCAAGGACCGCTTCGACACCACTCCGGACGGTGAACCGGGCCTCAACCACCTGTGCGCCGGCTTCAAGGCGTTCTTCCACCACGTCGACCGTCCGATGCGGACCATGGCCGCTCTGCTGCGCCAGGGGCGAGCCCCCGCGCTGATCATGGGCGAGTACGCGTCCGCCGACGCCGGCCGGCCGCACAACGCGCCGTGTCCGTGTGGGGGTGGCCGCAAGTGGGCCCGCTGCCACGGCCGGTCCGTCGGGGCGGGTCGGCCCCCGGGCGGCGCCGAGGGCGCGGGACCCGGGTAGCGCGACTCCGGGTAGCGACAGGGCGCGGGCTGCGGCTTCGCCGCTGCCGCCCTGTCGGAGCGGGGTTCCGCGCCGTCCTTGACCGCGCCGCCGGTCAGCCCATGCTCTTCGCGCCGTCCAGGGACTCGCGGATGATGTCGGCGTGGCCGGCGTGCTGGGCGGTCTCGGCGACGATGTGCATCAGGACCCTGCGGGCCGACCAATGGGCGCCGGGCTCGAACCACGGGGCCTTCGGCAGGGGCCACGCGGCGTCCAGGTCGGGCAGGGTGGTGACCAGGTCGTCGGTGCGGCGGGCCACGTCGGCGTAGGCGGCCAGGAGACCGTCCAGGGTCTCGCCCGGCAGCATCCGGGACTCGTCGGCCCAGCGGGCCCGGTCGGCCTCCGTCATGGTCTCGAAGTTCCCCATGGCCGACGGGCCGTTCAGGATGAAGGCCACCCAGTTCCGCTCGACCGCGGTGACGTGCTTGATCAGGCCGCCCAGACAGAACTCGCTTGCGGTGGTGCGCAGGCCGGCCTGCTCGTCGGTCAGGTCACGGGTGGTGAAGCGCAGGAAGTACCGGTGCTTGGCCAGCACTTCCAGGAGGTCGGCGCGCTCGCCGGTCACGGGCGCGGTCGGGGCCTCGGTCGCGGCCGGGGCCTCGGTCGCGTCGGGGGTGGTCCGCTCGTCAACGGTCATGGTCTTCGCCTTCCGGTATGACTGCTCCGTCGGTCGAGGACCACGGTAGGGACGATCGAGGTCAGTTCCTGTCCTGGATCAGGGACGCGCTGCTCAGCGGTCAGGCGGGGACACCGGCCCGGTTCAGGAGGGCGGTGCATGGTTCGTCCGGCCGCACGGAAGTGTGGGAGGGCCCTTCCCGTTGCCGACTGCGAGGAGCGTGGGCGCAACCCTCCCGGCTCCTCGCGAGTCGGACATGGTGCGATGCGTCGAGGCCCCCTCGCACCACCGGGTCACGGGAATCGCATACGATGCGCCCGCCCCCCGTGAAGATCACGTAAAAGGATGTACACGTCATGTCGTTCGCCTGCCCGCCCCGTTCCCTTCGCGGTATATCCGCTGTGGTCGCCCTGCTCGCCATCGGCGCGGTGGGATGCTCCGAGGTGGCGGAGAGCGCCAAGGACGGCGCGAAGAAGGTGGCCCGTCAGCGCTCGGTGTACTCGCTGGACATCGGCGACTGCTACAACCCGAACGGCAAGGCCGAGGGGACGGCCATCACCGTCGAGATCGTCCCTTGCGACGAGCCGCACAAGGGTCAGGTCGTCGGCGAGTTCACCCTCGACGAGGCCGGGAAGTACCCCGGCGAGGACGGTGTCTCGGCGGTCGCGGACGAACGCTGCCCGGTCGAGGCGCAGAAGTACGCCCCGGACACCTGGGCGCTCCCCAAGAGCGTCTCCCTCTTCTACTACACCCCGACCGCAGAGAGCTGGGCGACGGGCGACCGCGCGGTGAGCTGCACCTACACCGACGAGACGAACCTCCTGAGGGTCTCGCTGGAGACCGCGAAGTCCCTCGAACCGGCGCAGACCACGTACCTCAAGGGCTCGAACGCGGTGTACGAGGCCCTGTGGACGACCCAGCCCGAGACGGACACCGTCGAGAAGGACCTGGCCGGCTACAAGGCGCAGGCCAAGGCCGTCGCGGCCGCCCTCGACACGCACGTCAAGGGCCTGGGCGGAGTCGACGGCACCGAGGTCGGCAGGCTCCGCGCTACGCTGACGAAGGCGGCCGGGGACTGGAAGAAGGCCGCGGACGCCGCCGACGCCGACGCGTTCTACCTCGCCTACGACGCGGCGTTCACCGGCATCGACCCGAACAAGTCGGTCGCCGCCCGCAAGGAACTGGGCCTCGCCACCACCGTCCCGGCCGACGAGGCCGAGGTCTGGGCGGGCTGACGCCCTCCCCCGGGCCGGATCCGGTTTCCGGCCCAGGCGGACCACCGGGCCACCAGGCCGCCGGGCCGCCAAGTCACCGGGCCACCGCACCACTCGCGTTTCCCCGGTACGCGGATCCCCGGCGGGCGGACGTGTCACAGCCGCCCGTCAAGAGTTCGTGCGGGTGTTGAGGCGGGCGGCGCGGCGGGTCAGGTGGTCGCGTTCGGCGAGGTCGGGGGCCTTGCGGGCTGCGTCGACGTACAGCCGGGCCGCCGTCGCCAGGTCGCCGTCGCGTTCGTGGAGGTGGGCCGCCACGGCGGTGTGGCGGGGAAGCGAGTCGTCCAGTTCCGCGAGCGCCGCCAGGCCGGCGCGCGGCCCGTCCGCCTCGCCGACCGCGACCGCGCGGTTGAGCCGGACGACGGGGCTGCCGGTGAGGCGTACGAGTTCGTCGTACCACTCGACGATCTGCACCCAGTCGGTCTCCCCGGCGGTGGGCGCGTCGGCATGGAGTGCGGCGATGGCGGCCTGGGCCTGATACTCGCCGAGCCGGTCGCGGGCGAGGGCCGTCTGCAGGATCGTGATGCCCTCGGAGATCAGGCGGGTGTCCCAGCGGCCGCGGTCCTGTTCGGCGAGGGGTACCAGGCTGCCGTCGGGCGCGGTCCGGGCGGCGCGCCGGGCGTGGTGGAGCAGCATGAGGGCGAGCAGTCCCGCCACCTCGGGGTGGTCGATGCGGGCCGCGAGCTGCCGGGTGAGGCGGATGGCCTCGGGGGCGAGGTCGACGTCACCGGAGTAGCCCTCGTTGAAGACCAGGTAGAGGACGCGCAGCACGGTGGCGACGTCGCCGGGGCGGTCGAAGCGGACGTCGGAGACGGTGCGTTTGGCCCGGCTGATCCTCTGGGCCATCGTCGCCTCCGGCACCAGGTAGGCGCGGGCGATCTGGCGTGTGGTGAGCCCGCCGACGGCGCGCAGGGTGAGCGCGACCGCGGACGAGGGCGTCAGGGAGGGGTGGGCGCAGAGGAAGTAGAGCTGGAGGGTGTCGTCCACGGCGGTGGCCGGCCCCGGTGCCGGCTCCTCGTCGGCCCGGTCCTCGCGCCGGCGGCGGGCGGCGTCCGCGCGGGTCCGGTCGAGGAACTTCCGCCAGGCCGTGGTGATCAGCCAGGCCTTCGGGTCCCGGGGCAGGTCGGCCGGCCAGACGCGGATCGCCTCCACCAGCGCGTCCTGCACCGCGTCCTCGGCCGCCGCGAAGTCGGCTCCGCGGCGGACGAGGGCGGCGAGGACGCTCGGAGTGAGGCTGCGGAGCAGGGCCTCGTCCATGGGTGAGGTCACTCCGTGATGGTGGGCGACTCGCCGTAGAAGGGACGCAGTTCGAGCCACTCGTGGATCGGCTTGCCGCCCGCTCCGGGGGCGGCCGAGAGCTCCCCGGCCAGCTCGATGGCACGGTCCTGGCTGTCGACGTCGATCACCATCCAGCCGGCGATGAGGTCCTTGGTCTCGGCGAAGGGGCCGTCGGTGACCGGCGGGCGCCCCTCACCGTCGTACCGGACCCACATCCCCTCGGGTGCGAGCGCCTGACCGTCGACGTACTCGCCGGTCTTCTCCAGCCGGGCCGCGAAGTCGTTCATGTACTGGATGTGGGCCGAGATCTCCTCCGGCGTCCACTGGTCCATGGGGACGTCGTTCGCGGGAGCCGGTGCGCCGCGGTAGTGCTTGAGCAGCAGGTACTTGGCCATGGTGGTTCTCCTCGGTGCGGTACGACCCATTGTGGTCGCGTTCACCCGGGGGACGGAGCGGGGCGCGCGTTCTCGACATCGCCGGCGACTTTTCTCTCCGGTTTTTCTCCGGTCCCTTTCTCGTATCCGTTTCTTCGGCTTCTTCGGCCTACGGGAGCGTGGTGAGGCGCAGTACGGCCTCCCGGGTGAGGTTCCGGTCGGGCGGGTCGTCGTCCAGGGCGCGGTGGAGGGTCAGGCCCTCGATGAACGCGTCGAGCCGGCGGGCCGTGGGCGGGGGGAAGTGGTGTTCCAGGAGGTCGCGGCTGCGTCGCATCCAGCGTTGGCAGAGGGCGCGGTAGGGCCCGTGGCGGGCGGCGAGGGTGTAGAGCTCCTGGGTGAGGATCAGGTCGCGGCGCGGGCCCTCGGAGAGGGTGTGGATGAGGTCGGTGACGGCTTCGCGGGCCTGGTCGGGGGTGGTGGCGGCGGAGAGGTGCTGCTCGAAGAGGGTCACCACATGGTCGGAGTAGCGGGTGAACGCTTCCAGCAGTACGTCGTCGATGCCGGTGAAGTGGTACGTCATCGATCCCAGCGGGACCTGGGCGCGGGCGGCGATCTTGCGGTGGGAGACGCCGGCGACGCCCTCCTCGGCGATCAGGTCGAGGGTGGCGGCGAGGATGCGGTCGCGGCGGTGGGGGTCCGTGTGTCCGGTGGCCATGGGGTGGGCCCGTGCCGTCAGAGGGTGCGGACCGGGCGGGCCGGGTTGCCCACGGCCACGACACCGGCGGGGATGTCCTTGGTGACCACCGCGCCGGCGCCGATGACGGAGTCGTCGCCGATGGTCACCCCGGGGCAGACGATGACACCGCCGCCGAGCCAGACGTTGTCCCCGATGGTGATGGGGAGCGCGGCTTCGAGCTTGTCGCGGCGGGGTTCCGGCTCCACGGGGTGGGTGGGGGTGAGGAGTTGGACGCTCGGGCCGATCTGGCAGTCCTCGCCGACGGTGATCCGTGCGACGTCCAGGGCGGTCAGGTTGTAGTTGACGAACGTACGGGCGCCGATGCTGATGTTGCTGCCGTAGTCGACGTACAGCGGCGGGCGTACGTCGATGTCCTGGCCGGCGGAGGCGAGCAGTTCGGCGAGGATCAGCCGGGCCTCGTCCGGGTCCTCCAGGTACGCGGCCTGGTAGCGGGCCGTGAGCCGCATCGCCTGCCGCTGTCGGCGGGCGATCTCCGGGTCGTCGGCGATGTAGAGGTCGCCGGCGAGCATCCGTTCGAGGTTGGTGCGCGGATCGTCCGCGAAGTGGTCCGTCGCCATGCGTACGAGCGTACGCTCGCGGCTGCCCCTGCGCAGGGATCAGCGCCGATCGCCACGCTCGATACAGAATTCGTTGCCCTCAGGGTCGGCCAGGGTGACCCAGCCCGTGCCGTCGGGGCGGGTGTGGTCGGCGAGTTGGCGGGCACCGAGCCCGATGGCGCGTGCCACTTCCTCCTCGCGGGTGCGGCCCGTTGGCCACAGGTCGAGGTGGAGGCGGTTCTTGCCGGCCTTCTCCTCTCCGACGTGGACGAACAGCAGGGTCGGGCCGCCGCCCTCCGGGTCCGCGATGACGGCCTCCGGGTCGCCCGGCTTGTCGTCGTCGGCGAGGGGCCTGCCGAGCAGTGCGCTCCAGAACAGGGCGAGGTCGTAGGGATCGGCGGTGCAGTCGACGGTGATGTGACGGATGGTGGGGTTCAACGGTCCTCCGTGGGCGGGGGGTTGAGTCGGTTCCGTCCGGAGGATGGTGGGTGGGGAGGAGCGCCGTCGAACGATTTTCGCGGTCCGCGCGGGGTTCCTGTGACCGCGCTGTTGCCGGAACTGTGGCTTCCGCCACTGTCGGGCGGAGGGCGGGCTGGTGGACTCTGCGGATTCGTTCCCCGTTCCCCGTTCCCCATTCCCGGGAGGCCCATCGTGTGGCTGCTGGCTCCGCTGTTCGCCCTGGTTCTGGTGGGGGGCTGTCTCGCGCTCCTGGGGTACGGGGTGGGGGCGGTGGCCGATGGGCTGTCGGGGCTCAAGGAGCGTTCCGTCGCACTCCGGGGGCTCGCGGCGCTGGCCGCCGCCGGTGCGGGGGTCCTCTACGTCTGGGGGCTGCTGCATGTCTTCGGGGCGGTGGTGGAGGCCGAGGACGGGGGTACGGATTCGTCCCCTGTGCGGTCCTGCCGTACGGCGGGGTG
The DNA here is from genome assembly GCF_044540255.1 of Streptomyces sp. NPDC086080. Classification (NCBI taxonomy): domain Bacteria; kingdom Bacillati; phylum Actinomycetota; class Actinomycetes; order Kitasatosporales; family Streptomycetaceae; genus Streptomyces; species Streptomyces sp. NPDC086080. Next base: position 182,356 of record NZ_JBITRU010000012.1, on the reverse strand, counting down.
GGAGGAGCGCGCCGCCGCGGGCGTGGAGATCACCGACTACCGGGTGCGGGTCGTACCGCTCGGGTTCGTCTGCGAGACGAGTGACGGCGGGAGCTACGACAACGGCGACGTGCCCTCGTACGTCAATCCGGCCGTGGCGGGCTGCACCCTCGCCGCCGCGGCGGCGGCCGTCTCGGCGGGGTTCGCCTCGGAACGCCGGGCACGGGCGGTCGCGGCGGGCGAGGGCGGTGGGGAGGACCGGGGCACGCGGGCCGGCGGCGAGGGACGGCAGGGTGGTCGGGACGGGTGAGGGAGGGGTGAGGGAAGGGACGGACCTCGTCAGCTCGCGGGGGCCAGTTCCGCCCGGCCGAAGAGGAGGGCGTAGCCCGGGGGCAGTTGGGCCAGGACGCGGGTCACCAGGGCGTCGCCCACCCGCGCGGGCAGGACACTCAGGACGGAGCTGACGTCCCAGCGCGCCGTGGCCGGGGTCGCGCCCTCGATGCGGAGCGCCACGGAGTCGACGAACTCCGCCGCCGTGAGCACGCGGGTCGCGGGAATCCGGTCGGCGATCAGTCTTGCCGCCTCCTCGGGCAGCGCGCGGGCCAGGTCGACGCGCTCGTCACCGACCACATGGCTGCCGAGGGCGGACAGCACGACGCGGGTGACCTGCTCGGCCTCCGTCCTCGTCGGGTACTGGCCCGACTCCCGCACCGCGTCGATGAGTTCCCGCCAGCCGTCGCCGTCGCCGTCACGACCGCGGCTGCCGCGGTCGTGGCCCGCGGTGGGGGCCGGGATCACCGCGTCCGGGGTCGTGAGGGCGGGGTTCTGCGGGGTCAGCGTGGTCATGTGGGGCGGCTCCTCTCAGGTGGGCGACGGGCGTGGGCGCGCGTCCCGCGGTCGACCGGGAAGGGGGCCGGCGTCCGCGGGACGCGCTGTGGGGTTGCTGCGGTCAGGCGATCAGGCGATCAGGCGTTGATCTGCTTGCGGCTGTCGCCGCCGGTGATCTGGATGCGGCGCGGCTTCGCCTGCTCGGCCACCGGGATGCGCAGGGTCAGGACACCTGCTTCGTAGGACGCGTCGATGCGCTCCGTGTCCAGCGTGTCGCCGAGGAAGAGCTGACGGGTGAAGGTACCCGTGGGACGCTCGGCGACCAGCGGCTCCGCGTTCTCGGGCGCCGGCGAGCGGCGCTCGGCGCGCACGTTGAGAACGTTGCGTTCGACGTCCAGCTCGATGGTCTCCGGGTCGATGCCGGGGAGGTCGAAGTGCACGACGAAGTCGTCCCCCGACCGGTAGGCGTCCATCGGCATGGCCGAGGGACGGGTAGGGGAACCGAGTACCTGCTGCGCGAGTCGGTCGAACTCGCGGAACGGGTCGGTACGCATGAGCATCACAGTCCACTCCTCTCTTCCGTGTCATCTGCGCGATGCCCTGGACTACGTCTTCTTATATAGCCCTCGGGAGGAAAATTGACAAGCCAGGGCTCAACTTCGTGTCGCGTGGGTCGCTGCCGTGAGTCCCACGCACGCGAGTTAGCCTCGGAAGCCGGTGAGATCCGCCCGCTCGGGCGTGACGGCAGGAGGCAGGCAGAGATGGCGAAGGTTCCCGGTTCCGTGATGGCCGCGAGCGGGCTCGTCGGGGGGTACGGCGTGGCCCGCTGGACACGGAAGCGGGAGCTGGGCGGGGTGGTCCTCGCCGCCGCCGGGGTCGCGGCCGCTCGGGAGTGGCGGGAGCGGGCCGGCGGGGTGGCCGCGGGGGCGCTGTCGGTCGCGTATGTCGCCGCTTTCGCCGGGTCGCATCCGCTGGCGAAGAGGGTCGGTGCCTGGCCGGCCGTGTTCGGGGTGGCGGGAGCGGTGGCCTTCACGTCGTGGGCGGTGGCCGACCGGCGGGGCTGAGCCGCGTACGGCCCCGGCCGCACCAAGACGCCAAGGCGCCAAGGCGCCCGGGCTGGGCACCCGGGCGCCATGACTGCGGTCGTGCGGTGCTCAGTAGCACCTGTCCCGGTAGACGATCTTCAGCGTGTCCGTCTGGGTCCGCTTGCCGTCGGTGGCATAGATCTCGGCGGTGTAGTCACCGGTCGGCGCCGATCCCAGGGACAGCCAGACGAAGCCGTTGATCGTCAGGGCGCCGTCCTCGGGGTCACGTTCGTTGGTCCCCGGGGGAATGGTGTCGCCGCCCAGGCTGGAGGAGTTGGGCGGCAGGTTGCGGACGCCGGTCCTGATGGGGGTCGACCAGCTCCCGGACACCGGGGCGAAGGCGTAGGTGACCCACGGGCCCTGGGTGCATATCCGCTGCCCCTCGGCTTCGAGGTTCCAGGTCGACGTCGAGGCGGACGCCGGGGACGCGCCGAGAAGGGGCAGGGTCAGGGCGGAGGCCAGGCCAAGGAGTAATCCGGCCCCGCGGCGGCTCGTTTTCATCGGTACCTCCTGGTTGGGGGATGCGTGGGGGCGCATGAGGCGGTACGACGTGCCGGCCGGTCCAGTCCACTGAAACCGACCGGCAGCCGCAGCGAGTGTCACTCACGCAACAAAGCCCCGACAAGGGGGTTGTTGTAGTTTCAAGAACCTGTGTCCTGATGTCGCCGTCGGATGTCCGACAAGGACTCCTCGGGCGGCGGCGCGCTACGCGCCCAGCGCCCGCGACACCGTGTAGATCACCAGGCCGGCCAGCGAGCCGACCACCGTGCCGTTGATCCGGATGAACTGCAGGTCGCGGCCGATGTTGGCCTCGATCTTCCTCGTGGTGTGCTCGGCGTCCCAGCTCGCCACCGTGTCCGTGATCAGGGAGGTGATCTCCTTGCGGTACGTGGTGACCACGTACACCGCCGCGCTCTCCAGCCAGCCGTCGACCTTGCGCTGGATCTTGGGGTCGAGCGACATGCGGGCGCCGAGGGAGAGCAGCGAGGCGCGCACGCGCAGCCGCAGTTCGCTGCGCTCGTCCTCCGCGGCGGAGACGATCATGGAACGAACGGCGGTCCACGCGGAGGCGATCAGGTCCTGCACCTCGCCGCGGCCGAGGATGTCGCTCTTGAGCCGTTCGACACGGATCCGGGTGTCGGTGTCGGACTGAAGGTCGGAGGCGAAGTCGGTGAGGAAACGGTCGAGGGCGCCGCGCGCGGGGTGAGCGGGCATGTCGCGCATCTCGGTGACGAAGCGCAGCAGCTCCTTGTAGACGCGCTCACCGACCTTGCGGTCCACGAATCTGGGGGTCCAGCCGGGGGCGCCGCCGTGCACGGCGTCCATCACGGTGTCGCTGTGCAGCACCAGCCAGTCGTGCGCCCGGGAGACGATCACGTCGACGGCCCGTTTGTGACCGCCGTCGGTGACGATCCGCTCCAGCATCTTCCCTATGCCGGGCGCGATCTCCTGGGCCTCGGCACGACGGGTGATGGCCTCGCCGACCACCGCCTGGACGTCGGAGTCGCGCAGCACGGTCAGCGCGCCGCGCAGGGCCGCGGACAGCTCGGCGGTCACCCGGTCGGCGTGCTCGGGGACGGCGAGCCAGGTGCCGAACCGGCTGCCGATACCGACGGCGCGCAACCGCCCTCGGACCACGTCCTCGGAGAGGAAGTTCTCCCCGACGAACTCGCCGAGGGAGACGCCGAGCTGGTCCTTCTTGGTGGGGATGATCGCGGTGTGCGGGATGGGCAGGCCGAGGGGACGGCGGAAGAGCGCGGTGACGGCGAACCAGTCGGCGAGCGCACCGACCATGCCGGCCTCGGCCGCGGCGGCGACATAGCCCGCCCAGGGGCCGGCACCCTGATGGGAGGCCCACTTGGTCAGGACGTAGACCACGGCGACGAACAGCAGCAGACCGGTGGCGGTGAGCTTCATTCGGCGTACTCCACGCCGCTTTTCCTCGTCCGCGGGACTGAAGGTGTTCATCGCGCGGTTGGTGAAGGCGGCGGGGCGGGCATGCTGGGTCACGGTGCGGGAGGCCGCGGAATCGTCGGCCGGGTCCGTCGGTCCAGTGGTCTTCGCCGGTTCCGGCGTCCGCGCCGATTCAGTCCGCTTCATCCGCTCCACCCGCTTGGTGATCCCTCACGCATTGTCCCTTCCTGTCCGACTCCTGGAACGGAACAGGAGTTCCCGGCGTCTGTCCGGACGGGGATGTTCCAGGGGGATCACCTAAGGGTCCCTCCCCACAACTTTCCCGGCCCGTGGCTCATCATGGGTTCATCAGATCGGAGCATCGAGCACCCGTGTCGGCGCCGGGCTCCCTTCTTCCGAGGAGAACAACAGCATGACCCGGGGTCGTGACGGGGGCGCGGGTACGCCTCCCGCACAGCAGCGTGCCCTGCTCGCCGCGGTCCTCGCCGCGATCATGGCGGTCTCCGCCGCCATATACGTCGGTGCCGCGGCCGATGTCGGCACCGGGCAGCGGCGCACCACCGTCGCGGGCGGTCCCGGGGCTCCGGTGGTTCCGGGGGCTATGGCGGCTCTGGGGGCTCGGGCGGTTCCGGCGGTCACGGCAATCCGGCCGCACCCGCCTCCGCCGGCACGTGGGTCTCCTCCTGGGCGGCAGCCCCGGTCGGCGGCGAGCCCGACACCGAGCTGACGGGGCTCGCGGGCCGCTCCGTCCGCAACGTCGTGCACACCAGCGCCGGCGGCAGCGCTGCCCGCGTCACGCTGTCCAACCTCTACGGGCAGTCCCCGCTGACCATCGTCCACGCCTCGCTCGCCGTCTCCGCGGACCCCGACACGGCGGCGGCGCTCGTCGACACCGTACGGCAGCTGACCTTCACCGGGAGCCCGTCGGTCGTCATCCCGGCCGGCGGGCGGGTGACCAGCGACGCCGTACGCATCGCCGTGCCGCGCGACGGGGATGTGCTGATCACCACGTACTCCCCCACCGCGTCCGGGCCGGTGACGTACCACCGGCACGCGCGCCAGATCTCGTACGTCGCCGAGGGCGAGCACACGCGGGACGTGACCGGGGCGGTGTACAGCGGGCACAGCACGGTGTGGCGGTACGTGACGGCGCTGGACGTGCTGAGCGGCGACGCAGACGGGACGGTCGTCGTCCTCGGCGACTCGCTGACCGACGGGATCACCTCCACGACCGGGGCGAACCGGCGCTGGCCGGATCTGCTGTCCGACCGGCTGCGGGCGGCGGTCGAGTCCGGGCGGGACCAGCCGCGGTACAGCGTCGTCAACGCGGGGATCAGCGGGAATCAGGTGCTCGTCGACGGGCTGGGGCGGCCGGCCGAGAACACGAGTGCGCTGCGCCGGTTCGAGCGGGACGTGCTGGGGCGGACGAATGTCAGGGCCGTGGTGATCGTGCTCGGCATCAACGACATTCTGCGTACGCCCGGGGCTGTTGATCCGGAGCGGATCGTGGGCGGTCTTGAGACGCTGGTCGGGCGGGCGCACGCGCGAGGGCTGAAGGTGGTGGGGGCGACGCTGATGCCGTTCCGTGGCCACGGGGGGTATACGGAGGCGCGGGAGGACGTGCGGCAGCGGGTCAACGCGGAGATCCGGGCGGGGGGTGTGTTCGACGCGGTGGTCGACTTCGATGAGGCTGTGCGGGATGCGTACGATCCTCGGCGGTTCCGGGTGGAGTACGACTCCGGGGATCATCTGCATCCGAGTGATCGGGGGTATGCGCGGATGGCTGAGGTGTTCGATCTGGACGCGCTGGAGGGTGGGGCCCCGGCGGAGTTGTAGGTGGTTTTTTGGGGTGGGGGACGGTGGGAGTGGCGGCGGGGGTTCGCGCCGTTGGGTGTTTCGCCCCCGCCGCCCCTTCCCTCCCCCACTCTCGGCTTCGCTCGAGCGGGGGGACCCCCATCGTCCCTGGGGCTCCGCCCCAGACCCCGCTCCTCAAACGCCGGAGGGGCTGAGTGGGGCCGAACGCCGGAGGGGCTGAGTCGGCTCAGTGGTCTTCGTGCCGGTGAGGATGGCGTTCCTTGCGGAGAGCGTCATGGAGGTTCAGGTGGTCCTGGGCTGAGGACTCCAGCTCCCGGCGGCGTTCCTCCTTGCGTTCCAGTTTTTCGCGGCGCCGCTCCTCGCGCAGGCGCTGCTTCTCCGCGCGGGGGAGCTTGCGCTGGACGCCCACGCCGCCCCAGAAGGCAAGGCCCGTGACGATCACCCTGGGCGCGCCGGGCTCGCCCGGTACGCCCTCCTCGCTGTGGTCGAAGCCGCCCATGATGCCGATGCCGCGCACGACGACCTCGACGCCGGGCGGCACGATGACATCCACCCCGCCCATGATCGCGACGGCGTTGATCACGATCTCGCGGTCCGCGAAGTACGCCTCCCGCAGATCGATCTCCCCGCCGCCCCAGAAGGCGAAGCAGTTGAAGCGGCGCGGGGCGGTCCAGTGGCCCTTGCGCTGGAAGCCGGACATCACGGCGACCGCCCACGTGGACGTACCCGCGTCGGTACCGCTGTCGCCGACGATCCGGTTCTCCCAGTCGCCGCCCGGCTCCGGGTCCTTCGTCAGGGAGACGGCGGGCACTCCCGGCGTGCCGCGGCCCGGCAGATCGCGGGTGATCGGCGCCAGTTCACCGTACGTACGCGCCGCATACGTGGCGTCCAGCCGCTCCCCGAACTCCTCCATGTCGAGACGGCCTTCCGCGAGGGCGTCCCGCAGGATATCGGCGACCCGTTCACGGTCGGCGTCGGAGGCTCGAAGGTCCGGTGCGGCTGCATCGTCGGTCATACACAGCAGCCTACGAGTTGTCTCCGTCACACGGCTACGAGGGATACGGGCAGGGGGATACGGGCAGGGAGGGGGCAGGGCCCTGGGCGGGGGTGGGGCGCAGGGCAGGCGTGGGCTATCGGGCCGCACGGCCGGCCGGGTCCGGCGGGCAGTCCGGGCTGTTCGGGGTGTTCGGGGCGTCCACGGTGTCCAGGGAGACCACGGTGTCCGGGGAGACCGGGTTGTCTCCCGGTGCGTGCAGCATTTTCGCGATCACCGCCTCGATGTCCGGCTCCCGTACCGAGAGATCGACCAGCGGGTACTCCGCCGCGATCCGCGCCACCAGCCCCGCCGCCGACTCCGACGCCGGGAACGCCAGCCACTGCCGCGGCCCCTCCACCCGTACCACCCGCGCGGGCGGCGGTGCCTCGATCGGCGGGAGCTCCCGCTCCAGGTCCACCACCAGCGTCCGCTCGCTCTCGCCCACCTCGTGCAGCCCGGCGAGAGCGCCGTCGTACACCAGCCGGCCGTGGTCGATGACCATCACCCGGGAGCACAACTGCTCGATGTCCTGGAGGTCGTGCGTCGTCAGCAGCACCGTCGTGGCGCGCTCGGCGTTCAACTGCCGCAGGAACTCGCGCACCTTGGCCTTGGACATCACGTCCAGACCGATCGTCGGCTCGTCGAGGTACAGCACCTCCGGATCGTGCAGCAGGGCCGCCACGATGTCCCCGCGCATCCGCTGACCGAGGGACAGCTGGCGCACGGGGACGTCCAGCAGGTCGCCCAGACCGAGGAGTTCGACCAGCCGGGCCAGGTTCTCGCGGTACCGCGCATCCGGGATGCGGTACATGCGGTGGATCAGCCGGTACGAGTCGATGAGGGGGAGGTCCCACCACAGCGTCGTACGCTGCCCGAACACCACCCCCATGCGGTGCGCCAGCCGCGTCCGCTCCCGGGACGGGTCGATCCCCGCCACCCGCAGCCGGCCGCCGCTGGGCGTCAGGATCCCGGTGAGCATCTTGATCGTGGTCGACTTGCCCGCGCCGTTCGGCCCGATGTAGCCCACCATCTCCCCGCGCGCCACCGTGAAGGAGAGCGAGTCGACGGCCCGTACCTCGCGCCGCTCCCGCTTCAGGAAACCGGTTTTCCTGCGCACCTCGAAGACCTTCTCGACCCGGTCCAGTTCGATGAACGCGTCCGCCATGACCGCCCTAACTCCCTGTGCTCCGATACGTCTTCAGGCCCGCCCGCCACACGGCCCCGGCCGCCGCGGCGCACCCCACCGCCACCAGCGGCGCCGCGAAGGCCGCACCGTCCGGCAGCCCCAGCGGGTACGGGCGCCCCAACAGGTAGGACACCGGGACCCAGTTGATGAAGGCGAGCGGCAGCACGAACGTCACCCCGCGCACCAGATCCCGGCCGAACACCGTCGGCGGATACTGCAACAGCGTCGTGCCGCCGTACGTGAACGCGTCCTGCACCTCGGCCGCGTCCTGCGCCACGAACTGGAAGGCCCCGCCCGCCACGAACAGCGCACCGAAGATCACCGCGCCGCAGGCCACCGTCACCGGCACCAGCAGCACCTTCACGACGCTCCAGTCGACGTCCACCGCCACCAGCGCCCAGCCGAGGACCAGTGCCCCCTGCACGCTCCGGCCCAGCCGGCGCAGCGCGAAACGGTCCGCGGCGACCTGGGCGAGCACCGGCGCCGGCCGCACCAGCAGCATGTCGAACGAGCCGTCCCGCACCCGGGAACCCAGCGAACCCACCGAACCGAACACCAGCTGGGCGATCCCGAACGCCGTCACGGACAGGCCGTACAGCAGCGCCACCTCCGGCAGCGTCCACCCACCGAGCGTCTCGACCTGCGCGAACATCAGCAGGATGCCCACGAAGTCCAGCCCCGACAGCAGCAGGTTGCCGAAGACCGTCAGCGCGAAGGAGGCACGGTAGGTCAAGGTGGACCGGATCCACATCCCGGCGATCAGCCGGTAGGCCCGCAGCCCCTCCGCCCACCGGGGGCGCTCCCGCACCGCGGAATCCTCCCGCACCCGCGCCTCAGCCACCCTGCACCACCACCCGCCGTGTCGCCGCCGACTGCACCAGCCGGCCCACCGCCAGCAGCACCACGGCCCACGCCGCCTGGAAGGCGAACGCGCCGAGCGGAGCCGTCTCCCCCATCAGCACATCCGCCGGCACCTGGAGCTGCGCCGCCCACGGCAGCACCCGGACCACCTCGCCCAGGGCGCCCGGGAACGCGTTCAGCGGCAGCGTCATACCCGAGCAGAAGATGCCCGTGACCATCAGGGCCTGCGCCGCGCCCTGGCCGTCCAGCAGCCAGAACACGCTCAGCGCGAAGAGATAGCGGATCGCGAAACCGACCAGCAGCGCCAGCAGCAGCGACACCGTGAACGCCGCCCACACGGCGGGCTCCCCCGGCAGCGCCGTCGGGAAGAACAGCGCACCGACGGCGAACGGCACCACGCCCCGTCCCAGCAACTGGAACGACGCCCGCCCCACGTCGTTCGCCAGCCACCACAGCTGCAGATCGACCGGCCGGTACAGATCCACCGCGATCTCACCCGTACGGACGCGTTCCATCAGTTCGACCTCGCACCCGCCGCCCTGGATCGCCAGCGTCGCGAACAGCGCCTGCGCCAGCCACACATAGGTGACCGCCTGCGCCTGGTCGTACCCGCCGAGACCCGGCCGTGCCTCCCACAGCGCCAGGTACGTGTAGACCAGGATCACCCCGAACACGGTGTTGGTGAACACCCCGGCCGCGGTCGCCACCCGGTACGTCGCGTACCGCCGGAAAGCCCCCGCCACCACCGCCGGGTACAGGCGCCACGAGGCCCCACCCGTCCGCCCCGAGCCCACCACCGCCGTCCTCCTCCCGCACCCGGCACCAAAGCGCAGGAGCCTAGCGCGCACGCCACTCCCCCCGCCACGCAATTCCCCCCGGCCGCCGGGCGCGTGGCGGCCCCCGACAGGGCCGAACGAGTGAGAAGCCGCATGGGTGCGCGACGCGCGCCGCCCCTGCGGAACGCGCCACCGGATGGGACAGTCTTGAATAAGAGGAACACACCCGTCGTACGGGTATGAACGAGGCGAAACAGGAGTCCGTGCACGAGATGAGCGACGAGCCGCAGCCGCAGCAGCCCGGGAAGGGCTGGGCACCGAAAGAGCCCCGGGCGGCCGCCGCCTCCGACGGCACGGCGGGAGACACGGCAGAGAGCGGGGCCGGGGACAAGGCGGGGGGCAGGACCGGGAGCGCGGCCGGGAACAGGACCGGGGACAGGACCGGGGACAGGACCGGCAGCAGACCCCCGCGCACCGGATGGCGCCGGCTGGTCCCCACCTGGCGCATGGTGCTCGGCGCCTTCCTCGTCACCGGGCTCCTCGTCGTCGGCGGCTTCTTCCTCGGCTACCACCTCGTCCAGATCCCCGCCGCCAACGCCCTTGCCACCCAGCAGGCCAACGTCTACCTCTACGCCGACGGCACCGTCATCGCCCGCGACGGCGAGGTCAACCGGGAGAACGTCACCCTCCCCCAGATCTCCGAGGACGCCCAGCACGCCATCCTGGCCGCCGAGGACCGCGACTTCTACACCGAGTCCGCCGTCGACCCCCTGGCCATGGTCCGCGCCGGCTGGAACACCGTCACCGGCAAGGGCAAGCAGTCCGGCTCCACGATCACCCAGCAGTACGTGAAGAACTACTACCTGCGCCAGGAACAGACCGTCACCCGCAAGGTGAAGGAGTTCTTCATCAGCATCAAACTCGACCGTGAGCAGAGCAAGGACGACATCCTCGAGGGCTACCTCAACACCAGCTTCTTCGGCCGCGGCGCCTACGGAATCCAGGCCGCCGCCCACGCCTACTACGACATGGACGCCTCCGAACTCGACGCCGCCCGCGCCGCCTACCTCGCCTCCCTCCTCAACGCCCCCAGCCAGTACGACGTCATCACCCACCCCGAGAACCGGCAGAGCGTGGAGAACCGCTGGAACTACGTCCTCGACGGCATGGTCGACGAAGGCTGGCTCAGCGAGGACGAACGCGCCGGCATGAAGTTCCCCACGCCCAAGGAGACCACCCACTCCACCGGTATGTCCGGCCAGCGCGGCTACATCGTCAACATCGTCAAGAAGTACCTGATCGACCACGACGTCGTCGACGAGGCCTCCCTCGACGCCGGCGGCTACCGCATCACCACCACCCTGCACAAGGACAAGCAGGACGCCTTCGTCACCGCCGTCAACGACAACCTCATGGACCGGCTCGACCAGGAGAACCGCAAGGTCGACACCTATGTCCGCGCCGGCGGCGCCTCGGTCGACCCCAAGACCGGCAAGGTCGTCGCGATGTACAACGGCATCGACTACGTCAAGCAGTACACGCCGGGCGCCACCCGCCGGGACTTCCAGGTCGGCTCCGCCTTCAAACCGTTCGTGTTCACCGCCGCCGTCGAGAACAAGTCCCGTACCCAGGACGGCCGCCGCATCACCCCCACCACCCGCTACGACGGCACCAGCGAACGCGCCGTCCAGGGCTGGCCCGGCGCCCGCTACGCCCCCGAGAACGAGGACCACCGCGACTACGGCGACATCACCGTGCGCGAGGCCACCGACAAGTCCGTCAACGCCGTGTACGCGCAGATGGCCGTCGACGTCGGCCCCGATCGGGTCCGCCGTACCGCCATCGACCTCGGCCTCTCCAAGGACACCCCCAGCCTCTCCGACGCCGGACCCTCCATCGCCCTCGGCGTCGCCACCGCCAGCGTCCTCGACATGGCCGAGGCCTACGCCACCCTCGCCAACCACGGCAAACACGGCGCCTACACCATGGTCGAGAACATCACCCGGGGCTCGAAGACCATCGCCCTGCCCGAACGCCGCACCCGCCAGGCCGTCAGCCGGCAGGCAGCCGACACCACCACCGCCGTCCTGCGCGGCGTCGTCGAGAGCGGCACCGCCACCGCCGCCCAGACCGCCGGCCGCCCCGCCGCCGGCAAGACCGGCACCGCCGAGGAGGACACCGCCGCCTGGTTCGCCGGCTACACCCCCGACCTCGCCACCGTCGTCGCCGTCATGGGCCAGGACCCCGTCACCGCCGGCCACAAGTCCCTCTACGGCGCCATGGGCCTGCCCCGCGTCAACGGCGGCGGCGCACCCGCCGAGATCTGGGGCCAGTACACCCGCGACGCCCTGGAGGGCGACCCCGTCCAGGCCTTCAACCTCCGCCTCCAGCCCGGCGCCTTCGAGTCCCAGCCGCCCACCGACTCCAGCACCGGCCCCTCCTCCGGCGACCCGACCGGCGGCGACCGCACCGCGCCGGACGACGAGGACACCGGCAGCAGCACACCCGAGGACACCGACGAGCCGACCGGGGAACCGACGGCCGACGACGGGTCAGACGGCGGCGGCACCGGCGGCGCGGACACCGGAGGCGACACCGGAACCACCGACGGCGGCACCGGCACGGGCGACGGGAACACCGGCGACGGCGATGCCAACGGGGACGACCGCACCCGCCCGGGCGACGGCCTGACCGGCGCGCTCACCCAGCACACCCGCCGGGAGTGGTGAAACGCGCGCCCGCTCAGTGACCGGAGGTCGCCTTCAGGCCCACCACGGCGACCACCAGCAGACTGATGAAGAAGATCCGGGCCGCCGTCACCGGCTCACCCAGCACCACCATCCCCAGCACCGCCGCACCGGCCGCGCCGATCCCCACCCAGACGCCGTACGCCGTGCCGATCGGCAGCGTACGAGCCGCGTACGACAACAGCACCATGCTCGCGACGATCCCGGCACCCGTGAGCACGCTGGGCACGAGACGCGTGAACCCCTCCGTGTACTTCATGCCGACCGCCCAGCCGACCTCCAGCAGACCGGCGACCACCAGCAGGACCCACGCCATGACAGACACCTCCGGGACACGAACCGAAACGGGGGTGCGTCGTCTTTGCCTTCACCCCGGTACGGCGCGTCTCGTCGGGGCCCCATGGGTCCCCCCACCGTAGCCCGGAAACGACGGCAGGGGCCAGTGACCATGGTCACCGGCCCCTGCTCACCTCGGAACTACAGGTACAAGCCGGTCGAATCCTCGGAACCCTCGAAACGGTCCGCTGCCACGGCGTGCAGATCACGCTCCCGCATCAGCACATACGCCGTCCCGCGCACCTCGACCTCCGCCCGGTCCTCCGGGTCGAACAGCACCCGGTCCCCCGGCTCCACCGTCCGCACGTTCTGCCCCACCGCCACCACCGCGGCCCAGGCCAGCCGGCGGCCCACCGCCGCCGTCGCGGGGATCAGAATGCCGCCCCCCGAACGCCGCTCACCCTCACTCGTGTCCTGCCGCACCAGCACGCGGTCGTGCAGCATCCGGATGGGCAGCTTGTCGTCCTGGGAACCGTGCTCGAGTCTCTTGGCGCTCACGTCCTGAAACCTACCTGCCTTCGCCACGAACGTACCCGGGAGGGGTCAACGCCGACGCCGGCGGGTCCCCAGGGCCAGCAGCCCCACGACCCCCACCACCAGCAGCGCCACCGGCACGACCCGCTCCAGCCGCGGCGCACCCTCCGCGTCCACGAACTGGCCCTTCACCTCACTCACCACACCGTTGACGCGCACATACGCGCGCCCGAGCGTGTGGTCCACGTGGGACACGACCCTGGCCTTCGCGTCCCCCACGATCGTCTTCGGGTGCGCCCGCACACCGATCTCGTCCAGGGTCTCGGCCAGCACCGCACGGCGGCGCTCGATGTCCGCCTCGATCTGAGCCGGGGTTCTGGTGTCCGCCGTGTCCGCCACCGTGTCGCCTCCGAAATCCACTGATACCTGTGCCGGACAGTCTGTCAGCTCCGCGCCTCCACGCACGGTCAGGACCCCCGGTTACCCTCGATCCCGGCACCCGACGCACCCAGCGCGCACGTACGAGGAGACCAGACCGATGAGCGAACGCCTCCAGCCCGGAGACGAGGCCCCCGCCTTCACCCTGCCCGACGCCGACGGCAACGAGGTGTCCCTGGCCGGCCACAAGGGCCGCAAGGTCATCGTCTACTTCTACCCCGCCGCCCTCACCCCCGGCTGCACCAAGCAGGCCTGCGACTTCACCGACAACCTCGAGCTGCTGGCGGGCGCCGGCTACGACGTCATCGGCATCTCGCCGGACAAGCCGGAGAAGCTCGCCAAGTTCCGCGAGAAGGAGTCGCTGAAGATCACTCTCCTCGCCGACCCGGAGAAGCGGGTCCTCGACGCCTACGCCGCCTTCGGCGAGAAGAAGAACTACGGCAGGACCTATATGGGCGTCATCCGCTCCACGATCGTCGTCGATGAACAGGGCAAGGTCGAGCACGCCTTCTACAACGTCCGCGCCACGGGCCACGTAGCCAAGATCATCAAGGACCTGGGCATCTGACCCCACCCCCTCCGGAACGGCCCGCACCCACGACTCACTGCGCGGGCCGTTCCGCTTCACGCGCCTGCCCGTCCGGTCCGGGGCCGCCGTGCCCCGACCGTCGGGCACCGGTCGGCACCTGACGCAGGAGACGCGCAAGGCAAGGCACATCTCCCGGTACGATGACAGGCGCCCGCGGCGGTGGCGCAATGGCGACGCAGCAGACTTAGGATCTGTGGCCCTTGATCGGGCTTGAGGGTTCGAATCCCTTCCGCCGCACCAAGACGGCCTGCGAATCAGAAGATGATGCGCAGGCCGTTGTGATGAGGGCTCAGCCCAGCAACTCCCGTACCACCGGCACCAGGGCGCGGAACGCCTTGCCGCGGTGGCTGATGGCGTTCTTTTCGGCGGGCGTCAGCTCCGCGCAGGTGCGGGTGTCGCCCTCCGGCTGGAGGATCGGGTCGTAGCCGAAGCCTCCCGTGCCGGTGGGGCTGTGGCGGAGGGTGCCCGTCAGGCGGCCCTCGACGACGCGCTGCGTGCCGTCGGGGAGGGCCAGGGCTGCGGCGCAGGCGAAGTGGGCGCCCCGGTGGGTGTCGGCGATGTCCGAGAGCTGGGCCAGGAGGAGGTCCAGGTTGGCCCGGTCGTCGCCGTGGGTGCCTGCCCAGCGGGCGGAGAAGATGCCGGGGGCGCCGCCCAGGACGTCCACGCAGAGGCCGGAGTCGTCGGCGACGGCCGGGAGGCCGGTGGCCCGGGCGAGGGCATGGGCCTTGAGGAGGGCGTTCTCGGCGAAGGTGACGCCGGTTTCCCTGACGTCGGGGATGTCGGGGTAGGCGTCGGCGCCGACGAGGTCGTGGGACAGGCCCGCGTCGGCGAGGATCGAGCGCAGCTCGGTGAGCTTTCCGGCGTTGCGGGTGGCGAGGATCAGGCGGGTCATGGGCCCAGTATGTCCGGGCCCATGCGCGGTTCGTGCGCCGGTGGTTGGTCCGCTACGGGGTGCAGACCTTGGTGAGTTCGCCGGCGGCGTCGGTGATGGGGCTGATGTCGGGGGTGGCGTCGCCGTTCTCGACGGAGGTGCGGACGTTGTCGACGGCCTTGCCGAGATCGTCGACGGCCTTGGAGACGTCGGCGTTGTCGGTCTTGTCGCCGATCTCGGTGAGGTTCCGGTCTATCGAGTCGAGGGACTCCTCGAGCTGGGTGACGTCGTCGCCCGCGTTCTCGACGGCCTGCTGCATGTCCGTGACGCTGTCGGCGATGGCGTCGGCGGTCTGGACGCAGTCCAGTGCCTTGTCGACGGCGGCGCAGCCGGTGGTGAGTCCGGCGGTCAGCGCGACGGCTGCCAGGGTGGCGGCGACGGCTGTGGTGCGGCGTCGGCGTCTCGCGGCCATGGAACGTCCCTCCCTCGTCGGGCCGGTGCGGCCCGGATCATCGGCCGGGCGCCCGGGGGGTGAGCCGTGCGCCCGTACTGGATCAGACGCGGGGGTGGCCGGCGCGGTTGCTCCACGTCGGCCACGTCCTTGGTCTGCCTTTTACCTTTCGAGGACGGTATCAAGGGCGGCGCGCTGGGCGGTAGCGAGTTCGGCGCAGCCGGTGACGGCGAGGTCGAGGAGGGCGTTCAGTTCGTCGCGGGCGAAGGGTTCGGCCTCGGCGGTGCCCTGGACCTCGACGAAGCGGCCGTCGCCGGTGCAGACGACGTTCATGTCGGTGTCGGCCTTGACGTCCTCCTCGTAGCGGAGGTCGAGGAGGGGGGTTCCGGCGACGATGCCGACGGAGACGGCGCTGACGGTGCCGGTGAGGGGCCGGCGGCCGGGCTTGACGAGCTTCCTGCCCTGGGCCCAGGTGATGGCGTCGGCGAGGGCGACGTAGGAGCCGGTGATGGCGGCGGTGCGGGTGCCGCCGTCGGCCTGGAGGACGTCGCAGTCGAGGACGACGGTGTTCTCGCCGAGGGCCTTGTAGTCGATGACGGCGCGCAGGGAGCGGCCGATGAGGCGGCTGATCTCGTGGGTGCGGCCACCGATGCGGCCGCGGACGGATTCGCGGTCGCCGCGGGTGTTGGTGGCGCGGGGCAGCATCGAGTATTCGGCGGTGACCCAGCCCTCGCCGCTGCCCTTGCGCCAGCGCGGGACGCCTTCGGTGAAGGAGGCGGTGCAGAGGACTTTGGTGTCGCCGAAGGAGACGAGGACGGAGCCTTCGGCGTGCTTGCTCCAGCCGCGTTCGATGGTGACCGGGCGGAGTTGTTCGGGGGTGCGGCCGTCGATTCGAGACATGGCGGTGAGCCTAGCCGTACGTGCGGGAGGGGCCCCTTCCGCGGTGGGCAGGGGCCCCGAACGTGTGGTGTGCGCACGGCTTTTGCCGTGGGTTACATCATGTCTTCGATCTCGGCGGCGAGGGGGTCGGCGTCGGTGCCGATGACGACCTGGATGGCGTTGCCCATCTTGACGACGCCGTGGGCGCCGGCGGCCTTGAGGGCGGCTTCGTCGACCTTGGCGGCGTCCACGACTTCGGTGCGGAGGCGGGTGATGCAGCCCTCGATCTCGTCGATGTTGTCGATACCGCCGAGTCCGGCGACGATCTTCTCAGCCTTGGTGGCCATGCTCGTTCTCCCTGATCCGAACCGGTTGGTCGCGATAACCCACAGTTTGGCCCATCTGTGCGAGCGGTCGTGTCGAGGGTGCCGAAGGATGGCGTCACGACGGCGGAACCGTCCCGCCCCACTGGTCTACACCACCAGGTGGACTGCCGCCAAACCCGTCATGCCCGTCGTGACCGCGTTCCAGCGAGGGGGACCGGATGAGCGCCGACAGCCCTGCCAGCGCCGAGCCCACGGTGAGTCCCGCGCGGGAGCGGTGGAACCGGTTGTTCCAGGGTCTGCAGAAGATGGGGCGCAGTCTTCAGCTGCCGATCGCGGTGCTGCCGGCGGCGGGCATCCTCAACCGGCTGGGGCAGCCGGATGTGTTCGGGGACGACGGTCTTGGCTGGACGAACGTCTCGAAGGTGATGGCGGGCGCGGGCGGCGCCCTGCTGGACGGTTCGCTGGGGCTGCCGCTGCTGTTCTGTGTGGGGGTGGCCATCGGGATGGCGAAGAAGGCCGACGGTTCGACGGCGCTGGCGGCGGTGGCGGGGTTCCTCGTCTACTTCAATGTGCTGCGTCAGTTCCCGGAGGACTGTCCGGAGGGGTCGGAGGCGGTGCCGCAGGTCGGGTGCCGGGTGACCGACGGGTCGGGGACGGTGACGGCGTTCACGTTCCAGAATCCGGGGGTCTTCGGCGGCATCGTGATCGGGTTGATGGCGGCGTACTTCTGGCAGCGGTTCCACCGGACGAAGCTGGTGGACTGGCTGGGGTTCTTCAACGGGCGGCGCCTCGTCCCGATCATCATGGCGTTCGCGGCGATCGTGTTCGCGGCGCTGTGCCTGTGGGTGTGGCCGCCGATCGGCGACGCGCTGGAGAGTTTCAGTGACTGGATGAGCGGTCTGGGCGCGTGGGGCGCGGGGGTCTTCGGTATCGCGAACCGGGCGCTGCTGGTGGTGGGGCTGCATCAGTTCCTGAACGTGCCCATCTGGTTCCAGTTCGGTTCGTACACGAAGCCGGACGGGACGGTGGTGCACGGTGACATCAACATGTTCCTGGCGGGTGATCCGGAGGCGGGGCAGTTCCTGTCCGGGTTCTTCCCGATCATGATGTTCGCGCTGCCTGCGGCGGCGCTGGCGATCACGCACTGCGCGAGGCCCAGCCGGCGCAAGGAGGTCGGCGGTCTGATGCTGTCGGTGGCGCTGACGTCGTTCGTCACGGGCATCACCGAGCCGATCGAGTACTCGTTCCTGTTCATCGCGCCTTTGCTGTACGTGGTGCACGCGGTGCTGACGGGTGTGTCGATGGCGGTGACGTGGGGGCTGGGGGTGCATGACGGGTTCAGCTTCTCGGCGGGGCTGATCGACTACGTCATCAACTGGAACCTGGCGACCAGGCCGTGGCTGATCGTCCCGATCGGTCTGGCGTTCGCGGCGCTCTACTACGTCATCTTCCGCTTCGCCATCACGCGGTTCGATCTGAAGACTCCGGGACGGGAGCCGGAGGAGGAGGTGGAGGACACGACCAAGGCCTGATCCGGCGGGCCGCGCACGGTTGCTGGAGCCCTTGGACCCGGTGGTCCGGGGGCTTTTCGGTGCGCCCGGGAGGATTCCGTTTCGCGGTCGCGGGCAGGCACGGTGCGTAGCCCTGCGGTCGCGGGATTGACGGGTTCCTTTATGTGGCCTTCATCGTGTACAACAGGTCTACACCACTGAGTGGTGTAGACCACGCGTACAGGCTTCTGCCGCGCGTTCAGGACGCCGCCGTCCTCTTCCTGTCCCTGGCGGCGCCTTGCCCACTGGAGGAAGACGATGAGCACGGCGAGCACGGCAACCGCCGAGAAGAAGAAGGGCGCCGGGGCGATGGCCGTCCTGCAGCGCATCGGCCGCAGCCTCATGCTGCCGGTCGCGGTGCTGCCCGCGGCCGCCCTTCTGGTGCGCCTCGGGAACACGGACATGCTGGGGCGCGAGTCGTTCCCCGGTTTCGTCACCAAGATCGCCGGTTTCATGGCGGCCGGTGGAAACGCGATCCTCGACAACATGGCGCTGCTGTTCGCCGTGGGCATCGCGATCGGCTTCGCGAAGAAGTCGGACGGCTCGACGGCGCTCGCGGCCGTGGTCGGCTACCTGGTCTTCAGGGAAGTCCTCGGCACCTTCACCGACGGCAGCCTGCCGAAGGAGGAAGCCATCGTCGACGGCAAGATCGTGATGGTCGAGCAGGCGGTGGACGCCAAGGTGCTCGGCGGGGTGGTCATGGGCCTTGTCGTCGCCCTGCTCTACCAGCGCTTCTATCGCACCAAGCTGCCCGACTGGGCGGGCTTCTTCGGCGGCCGCCGCCTGGTCCCGATCCTGTCGGCGTTCGCCGGTCTGGTCATCGGCATCGTCTTCGGCTACATATGGCCGGTCCTCGGCACGGGTCTGCACAACTTCGGTGAGTGGCTGGTCGGCTCCGGCGCCGTGGGCGCGGGCATCTTCGGTGTCGCCAACCGTGCCCTGATCCCGGTCGGCATGCACCACCTGCTGAACTCCTTCCCCTGGCTCCAGGCGGGCGAGTACGAGGGCAAGAGCGGTGACATCGCCCGCTTCCTCGCGGGTGATCCGACCGCAGGGCAGTTCATGACCGGCTTCTTCCCGATCATGATGTTCGCGCTGCCCGCCGCCTGTCTCGCCATCGTGCACTGCGCTCGCCCCGAACGCCGCAAGGTCGTCGGCGGCATGATGTTCTCCCTGGCACTGACCTCGTTCGTCACCGGTGTGACCGAGCCCATCGAGTTCACGTTCATGTTCATCGCACCGGTCCTGTACGCGATCCACGCGGTCCTCACCGGTGTCTCGATGGCGCTGACCTGGGCGCTGGGAATGAAGGACGGCTTCGGCTTCTCGGCCGGCGCGATCGACTTCGGCCTGAACCTGGGCATAGCGACCAACCCATGGGGCCTGGCCCTGGTCGGCCTCTGCTTCGCGGCGGTCTACTACGCGGTCTTCCGCTTCGCGATCACCAGGTTCAACCTTCCCACCCCGGGCCGTGAGTCGGACGAGGAACTGGCCGAAATGGCGAAGGCCGAGGCCAAGTAGGACCTACGAGGAACCGCAACCGCACCCTGCCGAATGCCCCGATCCGCTGCGTGGCCGGGGCATTCGGCGGTTTCGGGCAGGGAACGACTCCGGGCGTCAGATCTCGTACGTCGTCCCGGCCGACGCCAGACCCACCGGACCGTCGTACACCGCGCGGGCGTCGGTGAGGTTGATCTGTGGGTCGGTCCACGGGGGGATGTGGGTGAGGATCAGCCGGCGCACACCCGCGCGGGCCGCCGTCTCACCCGCCTCGCGGCCGTTGAGGTGCAGGTCGGGGATGTTCTCCTTGCCGTGCGTGAAAGCGGCCTCGCACAGGAAGAGGTCGGCGTCGCGGGCGAGGTCGTCCAGCACGGGGCTGACTCCCGTGTCGCCGGAGTAGGTCAGCGTCTTCCCCCCGTGCTCGATGCGGATGCCGTACGCCTCGACCGGGTGCGCCACGCGCTCGGTGTGGACGAGGAACGGGCCGATCTCGAAGGTGGACGGCTTGACCGTGTGGAAGTCGAAGACCTCGCTCATGGAGGAGGCCGAGGGAGTGTCGGCGTAGGCGGTGGTCAGCCGGTGCTCGGTGCCCTCGGGTCCGTAGACCGGCAGGGGCGCGCAACGGCCCTCGTGCCGGTAGTACCGCGCGACGAAGTAGCCGCACATGTCGATGCAGTGGTCGGCGTGCAGATGGCTGAGGAAGATCGCGTCGAGGTCGTAGAGACCGCAGTGGCGCTGCAACTCGCCCAGGGCGCCGTTGCCCATGTCGAGAAGCAGCCGGAAGCCGTCGGCCTCGACGAGGTAGCTCGAGCAGGCCGATTCCGCGGACGGGAACGACCCCGAGCAGCCGACGACGGTGAGCTTCATGAAGCAGAAACCTCCGCTGGCGCGTATGGAGAGACGGGGGTCGTGCGGTTCGTCGAGCGTAAGGGGCGAAACCTGTGGTCGCTCCTCCACCAGGGGCTGTTGTGGGCGAACTCACCTGTGGGCCGCCACCATCCGGGCTACCTGGCGTTCAGCCGTTCGACCATGATCCGAGGGCACATCACGCCGCCTCCGACAGGACGCCAACGACATGAGGCAGTCACCACTCTGCCGGCGTAACGGCATCTCCTCCGCAGGAGTCGTGATGTACCAACTCAGCACAGAGCCGCATCTGTGATCAAGCACGGAGCCAATTGGCTGTGGCTGATATCCCAGCCCGTAAGGGCGTAGGTGTGCTCGTCGGAAAGAGTGTCCGTAGGCGGGCGTCGTCAGCCTGCGAGTGGGGAACATCACCGACGCGGTCGCCTGTGTGCTCCCGCTGAGCGCGGAACCCGGTTGCAGCCTCGATTTCGGCGATCAGATCCAGGAGGGACGTTCGCGTACCGAAGGCCAGGTTTACTGGCCAGGGTTCGACGACTCGGCGCAGGAGAGCGTCGGTGAGGACATCACAGACCGTGCCGACGTAGGTGAAGTCGCGCGTCTGCGTGCCGTCACCGTGCACCGTCAGGAAGCGTCCGTCGAGCGTGGCGCTGATCCACTTCGGAATGACCGCGGCGTAGGGGTGGTCTGCGCGCTGGCCGGGCCCGTAGACGTTGAAGAAGCGAAAGGGCAGTACGGGCAGACCGAAGCTGTAGTGGTACGCACCCAGGTACGCCTCCGTGGCCAGTTTGGTGACCGCATACGGGCTCATTGGGGCGGTAGAGAGGTCTTCGCGCTTCGGAAGGCGCGGGTTCGCGCCGTAGACGGAGGACGAGGAGGCGGCTATCACCTGCAGGTTGCCGGCTCGGCGGGCTGCTTCGAGGACCTGGAGAGTTCCGGTCGCGTTGGCGTGGTGACTGGCCAGGGGGTCCTTCACGGAGCGCGGCACGGACGGCAGGGCCGCCAGGTGGACGACGGCGTCCGCGTCGTGAAATGCCTGCTTCAGGAGAGCGGCGTCCTGAATGTCACCCTTGAAGAAGCGGACATCCAAGCCCGCGATGTTCTCCTTGTTGCCGGTGGAGAGGTTGTCGATCACCCGGATTTGGCTGATCTCGCGGCGCTCCGTCAAGGTCCTGGCCAGGTTGCTACCGATGAACCCGGCGCCACCGGTGATCACGATCTTCACGTGGCTTCCCTTCAGAGAGAGTCGACGTGGACGCCGGCGAGTCGACGGCGGCAGTCGAGGATGTACGGGGCGTGGGCGGTGATCAGGGGGTAGTCGAAGGCGTCGTGGTCGGCGAGCAGGACGACGGCGTCTGCTGCCTCCAGGGACTCAGGGGTCACCTCGACTCGTTGCAGGTTCTCCAGGTTCGCCGCCCGAGGGTGAGCGTCGTCGCTGACGTGAGGGTCAGCCGCCTGAACCTCTGCCCCCATGCTGATGAGCAGCTCGGCAATGCGTGCTGCTGGGGTCTCGCGGGCGTCGCCGGTGTTGGCCTTGTACGCGAGGCCGAGCAGCAGAATCCGGGAGCCGTTGAGGGACTTCCGGCGCTTGTTGAGGCCGTCGACGAGGCGCCGGACCACATAGTCGGGCATGTGGTTGTTGACGTCGTTCGCCAGCTCGACGAAGCGGAAGCTGCGCCCTAATGTGTGCTGGACACGCCAGGACAGGTACGACGGGTCTATGGGCAGGCAGTGGCCTCCGACGCCCGGGCCCGGGGTGAAGCGCATGAACCCGAAGGGCTTGGTCGAGGCTGCGTCGGTTGCCGACCAGACGTCGATGTCCAACTCGTGGGCGAAGATTGCCAGCTCGTTGGCGAGGGCGATGTTCACGTGCCGGAAGGTGTTCTCCAGCAGCTTGGCCAGCTCGGCTTCCTTGCAGTTGGTGACCGGGACGACCGTGTGGACGAGGGACGCGTAGAAGCGGTGGACGGCTTCCTTGGAGGCGGGGTCGATGCCGGAGATGACCTTGGGGGTGTTCTCCAGCTTCCACGTGGGATTTCCCGGGTCTATGCGCTCGGGGCTGTAGCCGAGGTGGAAGTCCTGGCCGGCGACCAGGCCGGCGGCGTGTTCGAGGAGCGGGCCGAAGACTTCCTCGGTCGTGCCGGGGTACGTGGTGGACTCCAGGACGACGGTTGCCCCACGTGTGAGGTGGCGGCCGAGCATTCGCGCCGCGTCCTCGACGTGGGATAGGTCAGGCGCCCCATCTCGGAGGGGCGTGGGAACCGTGACGATCGCTACGTCGAAGTCCGCGCAGTCGGACGCGTCGATGGTTGGGCGATAGGCGCCGGTGGTAAGAAGCGGGGCAAGGCGTGAGTCCGGGATGTCTTCGATGTACGACTCTCCGTTTACGAGGTGCTTGACGCGCTGGGCGTCCACGTCGAAGCCGACGACCTGGTGCCCGACCTCGGCGGCTCTGACGGCGAGCGGGAGTCCGACGTATCCCTGTCCCACTACGACGACGCGGAGCCGTTGGAACGCGCGCGTCTTGATCATGCTGTCCACCTATTGGGATTCGGGCGGGGGCGTGGGCGGTGCATGTGGATCGGCGGCGTGGCGGGCGCTCTAAGATGAGAAGTACCTCGGCCGTACGAGACTCGCTTGGCCGCCTGTCTCGGACGGCCGAGCGCCTTCTTGGTCACGGGTGGGCAGGCCGCAAAATCCGCGGGAAGGGCAAACCGCCGGTTCGATACGATGGCCGTGGCCTGCAGACCCGTACCGTCACCGTGCGTGATGCCAAGACGCGAGCTAAGTGATCGCAACGGCTGCAGCTTCCCAACCTGGGCCCGCCGTGGCACCGCCGCCGGCGCCGTACGTACGAAATGGAGCATCCGAGGATGGCTCGACACCTGGTCACCAGCGCGCTTCCCTACATCAACGGGATCAAGCACCTGGGCAACATGGTCGGGTCGATGCTTCCGGCGGACGTGTACTCCCGGTACCTCCGCCAGCGCGGCCACGACGTCCTCTACATCTGCGCCACCGACGAGCACGGCACGCCGGCCGAGCTGGCCGCCAAGGAGGCCGGGCTCTCGGTCGAGGAGTTCTGCGCGCAGGCGCATGACGCTCAGAAGGCCGTGTACGACGGGTTCGAGCTGGCCTTCGATTACTTCGGGCGCAGCTCGTCGCAGCAGAACGTCCAGATCACCCAGCACTTCGCGCGGAAGTTGAACGAGAACGGCTTTGTCGAGGAGCGCGCCATCCGCCAGGTGTACTCGCCTGTCGACGGCCGATTCCTGCCGGACCGGTACGTCGAAGGCACCTGCCCACACTGCGGATACGACAAGGCTCGCGGCGACCAGTGCGAGAACTGCACCCGCGTCCTCGACCCGACCGACCTGCTCAACCCGCGCTCGGCGATCAGCGGCTCCACGGAGCTGGAGATCCGCGAGACCAAGCACCTCTTCCTGCTGCAGTCCAAGCTCCAGCACGAGGTCGAGGCGTGGATCGACACCGTCAGCGAGGAGTGGCCGCACCTGTCCTCGGCTATCGCCCGCAAGTGGCTGACCGAAGGCCTGCACGACCGGGCGATCACCCGAGACCTGGACTGGGGCGTCCCGGTGCCGGCCGACACCTGGCCCGACCTCGCAGCCGAGGGCAAGGTCTTCTACGTCTGGTTCGACGCCCCGATCGAGTACATCGGTGCGACGAAGGAGTGGGCGGATGTCGCCCCGGACGGCGAGGTCCGTGACTGGAAGTCGTGGTGGTACGAGGCCGACGACACCGTCCGCTACACCCAGTTCATGGCCAAGGACAACGTCCCCTTCCACACCGTGATGTTCCCGGCCACCGAGCTTGGCGTTCGTGAGCCGTGGAAGAAGGTCGACTTCGTCAAGGGCTTCAACTGGCTGACGTACTACGGCGGCAAGTTCTCCACGTCCCAGAAACGTGGCATCTTCACGGACGCCGCCCTGGAGATCCTCCCCGGTGACTACTGGCGCTACTTCCTGATCGCCAACGCGCCGGAGTCCGACGACTCGTCGTTCACCTGGGAGCACTTCACCGCCACGGTCAACAAGGACCTGGCCGACACCCTGGGGAACTTCGTCAACCGCGTGCTCTCCTTCTCCCGCAAGCGGTTCGGCGACGAGGTCCCGGCCGGCCACTCGACCGGCGAGGCCGAGGCGAAGCTGGGCGAGGAGATCGCGCGGCTCCTTGCCGAGTACGAGGAACAGATGGAGGCTCTCCAGTTCCGCAAGGCCGCGGCTGCTCTGCGTGCGCTGTGGTCGGCGGGCAACTCCTACCTTGAGGAGAAGGCTCCCTGGCTGGCGATCAAGACCGACCCGGACGCCGCCGCGCTGACCCTGCGCACCGCGATGAACCTGATCCACCTGTACGCGGTTGTCTCCGAGCCGTTCATTCCGGCCACCGCTGCTGCCATGCGCGGAGCCTTCGCGCTGGAAGGTGACACTGCGGCCTGGGCGACTGCCGAGCAGGCCAAGGCACTGGACACCGTCCCGGCCGGGATCGCGTTCACTGTTCCGCCGGTCCTTTTCGCGAAGATCACCGAGGAGGACCTGGAGTCCTATCGGGCGCGCTTCGGCGGTGGCGAGGACGCCTGACCGTATCTCTCGCACCGGTACCGCCTGCGCTCTCATCGGGCGGTACCCATGTTGAGACGGTTGGACAGGTCGGCGGCCGGCACATTCATCAGCCGGATGCGAGGGGTGCCGTCGCCGACCTCGACCCATGTGACGCCTGCGGATCCGGGGACGTGATCGAGATAGCGATCGAAGCCGTTCCCGGTTAGCCACAGCAGTAGGCAGGCGAGCCCTCCGCCATGCCCGATAAGGATGGCCGTACGCTGCGATCCCGCGCAGACTTCGTCCCAGAGATGTGAGTAGCGGGATTGGACGTCCTCGGACGACTCGCCGCCGGGCGTACGGAGTTGATGGATGGGAACGCCTCGGCGGGCGGCTTCGGCTGCTGCGAGGTCCCTGGGCCGGCCTCCGAGGTAACCGCTGTTCTTGGCGGCCAGGCGCTCCTCCACTCGTACTTCGGCGGGGGTGAGCGCGGCAGTCAGCAGCGCGGCGGACTGACGGCAGCGCGACATCGGGCTGACGAGCATCTGGTCCACGGTGACGCCGACTGTAGCGAGGCTGTCGCCGACCTGGCGAATGTCGTCCTTACCCCGCTTGCTGAGCCTGCCGCCGACAGCCTGGCCCTGGTGGATGCCCTGCCGGTTTTCCTCTGTCTCACCGTGCTTGATCAGGTAGATGTGCTTCGACTGCATGGCGTGGTGTCCCCTCCTTCGGGTCAGTCCCAGTCGCGGACGTCGACACAGGCGGACACGGCCTTGGCGACCTGTTCGTGGTCGCCGCGGCTCATGGCGGGGAAGCGGTCGTAGTGCCACTCGATGTAGAGGACGGAGATGAGGTTGATCGTCCCGTCGGCGAGCAGCTTGCTGAGCACGGGATACTCGGCACCCTCGATGTCCATTTTCACGACGACGTGATCATCCGCGGTGACCGTCCGGCCCAACCAGGAACTGAAGTCGGTCGCCGGGACGGGGACCGGCGCGCTGTAGTCGATCTGCTGGTCGTACATCGGCGGCACGCGCTTGCCGGGCATCACGGTCGAACTCTCGTGGTGGCCGAGGAAGAGGTCGATCGTCCCGTCGTGGGTCCACAACGCGCTGTGGGAGATCTCGACGCGCGGGAAGTGAGGGGCCTGCTCGACTTGCCGGCGGATGGAGGGGAGCAGGTCTTTGTTGGGCTCGAACGCATAGAAATCATGGTCCGGAAGCTCGTGGATGAAGCGGTTCAGCACGATTCCGAGGTTCGTGCCGCAGTCGATGAAGACCTTGCGCATGAGGTACTCCCTTGGTCAGCGCTGGATGTGAGGAGGTCGATCTCCTGCACGGTGCGGTTGGTGAGCAGGACGAAGTCGCCGGTGGCTGGGCGGTAGCAGCGCTCCTCGTAGCGGATCGTGATGCGGCGGACAGGTTCCTCACCGCGGTAGGGAGGAAGGTCGCCCCATCGGTAGAGCTGGCCGCCCGGAGCCTTGAGGCGGCGCAGTGATCGGGGCAGGGTGCCTTTCTGCGCGCCGGCGTTGAGCTGGGTGAACATCCTGGTCAGGAAGGCGATGTGCTCGCGCGCCTGTTGCTTGTCCGTATGTACCTGGCCGTAGGTTTGCTTGAGCGCGCGGAGTTGGTCCCGGTCGCCGCCCGCCTCGACGAGGAAGTCGCGGAGTTGCCGGTCCCAGACGATGCCGAGGTGACCATGGAGGACGGGCTCGTCGGTGAGGAAGTAGCCCAGGACGCGGCCGTACTCGCGCTCGTACGGGCACATGAAGTCGTTGTAGAGCCCGAGCGTCACCCCGGAGACGGTCTCCACCTGCCAATGGACGCGTGCCGTGAAGGGGGAGTCCCACCAGCCCAGGTGCCAGGGCTGCCACAGCAGGTCGGCGGTGCTGAGCAGGAGCACAGCGAGCGCGATCAGTGCGGCGGGCCAGCCGAAGGCCGCGTCGTACTCCGCACCGGGAAGCAGCGTGATCGTGATTGCGAGGGCGGTGTTGGTGACGATGTTCTCCCAGAAGAGGATCCCGGAGGCGAGCGCCACGGCAGCGTTGAAGAGCGCGGTGGCCAACAGGGCCGTGATGAGCAGTCGGCGATCGAGGAACGCGATGA
The DNA here is from genome assembly GCF_044540255.1 of Streptomyces sp. NPDC086080. Lineage (NCBI taxonomy): Bacteria > Bacillati > Actinomycetota > Actinomycetes > Kitasatosporales > Streptomycetaceae > Streptomyces > Streptomyces sp. NPDC086080. Next base: position 155,187 of record NZ_JBITRU010000012.1, on the reverse strand, counting down.
GGCCGGCAGCCTCGACGGCCATCGCGAGGAAGTTGACCGGACGATCGAGGACGCGCGCACGGCGCAGCACGCGCGACACGGTCTCGGCACGAAGGAAGCGCGCCCAGCCCCAGGAATATGCGGAGGCCATGAGGTAGTGGGTGTGGTTGTGCCAGACCCATGACCACGGGTAGGGCCCAAGGCGGGCCTTGCTCCAGGCCGGTTTGACGTAGTGGGAGAGCGAGACACAGCCGAGGACCAACACCAGTGCCGCTGCGGAACACGCGGCGCCGAAGAGCATAGCCACGAAGAACCAGGCCAGGTACACCTTGAGTAGACGCGTGGGCATCATCGCGTGGTGTTTCCAGCCGCGCAGCTTGCCGCAGTACACGGCCATCCACGGCAGCAGGGCCGCCGGCCACAGGCATGACGCGGCTGCGAGGAGAAGCAGCAGCCGTTTGTCGCGGCGCTGGGGAGCGATGGGCTCTGTGACGTCGTAGTCGCTGGTTGCGCCCTGCCAGGTGAGCAAAACGATCACGGAGACAACGAACCAGCGTAGCGGGCTCGGCTCGGGCGACGGCCGGAACGCGGCCAGTACCGCGAGCGCGAGCGCGATGATCACGGCCAGCAGAACCCAGCGACGGCGAGCGAGGGCTCGTACCGCTGGAGAGACCGCGAAGCGATAGCAGGCCACGACTGCGGCCACTGACACCCCGAGGTCGATGTGTGAGGGGAGCGGGGGAGTCGCCATGGCCGCCTACCGCGCGGATGGCGTGAGGGTCCGCTGACTGGCTGCGGGAAGGCTCTCCAGATAGGAGGCGATCCGTTCCCGCGGATCGGCCAGGAGGTACTCGTCCCGGTGGTGCACGACGTTGTTGCGCAGTTCCCGGCTTCGGTTGAGGAAGCCGAGCACCGCTCCGGGGGTGATGTGCGGTGCTGAAGTGCCCAGTTCGGCTTCGTGGACGACCTTGGCGCACCAGTGCTGGTCGTAGGTGGGCAGGGGAACCAGGTGGACCGGTTTGCCGAGGACAAAGGCTTCGCTGATGAGGTTGAAGCCGGCGTTGGAGAAGACCACCTCGGACCGTGCCATGTCGGCGATGAACGCCTCACGGTCGAAGGTGCAGATCTCGATCCTGTCGCTGGCGTACTGGTGCAGGTTCCTGGCCTCTGCCGCCTGCGCATAGATCCGCAGGGCGCGGTCTGGCACATGCCGGCGGAAGACCTCGGCGAGGGCCCGCACGGCCTCTTCCGGGCCGTGGTCGAAGTAGCGCGAGAAGTAGGCCGTGGCGACGGGCTCGGTGGTGACCGGGGCGGAGCGGATCACTTCAGGTACGACTGGGGCGATTAACTCCAGCTTTCGGTTGTCGGCCTCCAGTGGGACGAAGGAGCAGATGAACGATCGGTCGACGTGGGGCGCGAAGTAGCGCAGACGCTGCTCGTCAGCGGTGCGGGCGTACCGGCCGACAGCGGGCAGGTCGAGGTGCCGGTACTTGCTCTGCTGGTCGACGGAAACCAGCGGCCTGCCGAAGTAGTGAGCCAAGCGAGGGGTGTTGGGCTCGTAGTCGGTGATGAACACGTCCGGGACGCCGGTGTCCCGAGTGATCCGACGCAGACGGATGTGCTTGGTGACGCCGGCGGGCACCTGCCAGAGGTTGGCGCGTATGGCGTCGCTCGCGTGTATGCGGTCGCCCCGGGCCAGAAGCGTCGGCATCCACCCGTCCCACGCGGGGAAACCGAGGTCGCGGAAGTACTCCACGCGGGCCGAGCCGTTAGTGATGATCCGCACCTGGTGTCCGCGGTCGCGGAGGTACTGGGCGATCACACTCTGCCTGACGGAGTGCCCCATGCCGATGCTGTTGACGCCGATGACCACGCTGAGTGGACGTGTGTACCCAGACACGTTGATCCCTTCGTCAGGAGAGTCGAGTGATGACGTTGCGGGTGATGGAGGCGACCTGGGGGTCGGTGGCCAGCAGGCGCGCCCAGTCGGTGGTCGCGGCGGTGAAAACCGTGCCGACCGCGGTGTAGAGGCCGAGGGTGGCCGCACGGGGGCTGGTCGTCGGCTCCCGGGCTGCGAAGTTCCAGTCGGAGGGCAGCGGCGCGATGCCGAGGATCTCGAAGTCCTTCGGCGTCCCGTCCTGGCCCGTCGGACGCGGTCGGCCGACCGCGTCGAACTCGTACGCCGCTCCGTCGCATTCGTAGCCGATGAGGGCTGCCTCGCGTCCGAGGACGCCGCCGGTCCTCAGACCTGTGCCGGAGAAGACCCAGTGGCCCCCGTCCGCCACGGTGAACCCGAGCGGTGCACGATGGCCGTCCCAGTGGCCACCGCCGTTGCGGTAGCTCACCCCGAGCAGAGCGTTCTCGGGCTCCGACTCCCACCAGTGGTCCGGGCAGCCGTACGAGCTGTCCGGGTCAGTCCCTGCGGGGGCCCCGGGAGGAAACTTGGCGCAGCTCAGCTCGGTACCGTTCGGGGCGACATTCACCCGCCACCAGCAAGTGTTGGCGCCGAAGTTGGCGATGTTGCCGCCGGCGTCACGGAAGGCGGTGACGTTCCTGCGGGCGTCAGTGCTCCAGTACTCGTCATGCCCGGCGGACACCAGAAGGCGGTATCCGTCGTTCAGGTGCCGACCTTCGTGGATGTCCAGGTCGGTGCAGAAGTCGCTCTCTAGCCCGTTCTCCTCCATCCATGCGATGAAGGGGGCGTCCCAGTGCGCGAACGTCTGCCGGGGAGACGTGGAGTCGTACGGGTCGGGCAGCCCCTTGACCGGGCCTCCGACACCACCTCCGGGACGGAGCATGGTCACCTGAGACGCGCTGTACAGGCTGCCGCCGCCTGCCGTGTTGTATGCCTGGTAGGTGAAGGTCGGGATCTTGTAGAGGATCCTGCGGTCCGAGCGGGCCGCAGGTGCGACGACCAGCATGATCCGCGCCTCGCGAGAATCCATCGGTGGCGTGCAGGAGGTCCGCTCCGTGCTCAGGACCGCGATGTAGACCCCGGACCTCCAGTCGGGCGGTACGGGAAACTCGTATGCAGGCCACTGCCAGTCCCTGTCGAACGTTCCGGGATCGGCGGCGCGGCCCGGCCACTCGGCGTGCCCTGCGTGCTGAGGAGTCATCCCCCAGCGGTAGAAGTCGACGTGAAACCGAAGGGCCGATGTGGCGATGTGTAACTGGATCACCTCGCCGGCGCGGACGCTCGGGCGAGCGGGGTAGCCGTTGATGCTGGTCATTCGCTTCCCCAAGGACGCGCGATGCCAACGAGGTGATATGCGTCGATCGGGTCGATGTGTGCTTCCCGGCCCGGGTCGTTCAGTTGCGAGGTGAAACTGGGAGCGTCGTGCAGAACCTTCACGGCGAGGTGTTGGGATCCATCGGCGAGACGACGGCGCGCAGTCGGCACCTGCGCCTCGGCTACAGGTTCTTCGATCTCCGCCTTCGCGGGTGAGTCGTCAAGGAAGGCCACGCAGCCACCGGGAGCCGCGCCCCTCAGCAGGGCCCAGAAGGCTTCCATTTCCACGGACGGAACGTGGCTGAGCCGGAAGGCGAAGAAGACGGTGTCGTACTGGCGGTCCGGCTCCCAGTTGAAGATGTCCGCTTCGATGAAGCGAGTCGCCGTGCCCCGCATCCGGGCATGGGCGATACGGAGCATTTCCGGGGTGGCGTCCAGCGCGGTCAGAGTGCGTGCGCGGCCGGCGAGGAGATGGGTCCACTGGCCCGTTCCGCACACGAGTTCAAGGACGTCGCCGATGACGGGCAGCTCATCGAGGACTTTCACGAGCTGGAGCATGGGCTGCCGTTCGTCGTATGCGCTGTCGTACTCGGCGGCTCTTGCCCGGAAGTAGGCGATCTGGCGCTGGGACCAGCCGGGTTGGTCCGAGACCTGCTCTGTCGTGTCGTGCACGGTGGCCTCTCATTCCATGGCGCGGAGTTGTCACGTGGTCAGCCGCTTCGAGCACATGACGTGATCGAGATGCGGAAAAACGCGGTCCGATCTCGTGGGTAATGAGGGTCCGAGGCGGCCGGACAATCACCGCTTCGGCTGCGTCCATGACACCGGCAGAGCAGGATGGGGAGTATCACAAGCAGTTGTCGTTGCTGCTCATCGGCCGGCGACCTGACTTTTCAACATCCGCTTACACACGGGTTCATGAGGGGCAGACTTAGCCTCCGGATCATGACTGGAGACGGGCAGGCGGTAGCACACGTGGGCAGGAACCGTCCGGGGTGGCGGCCGGAAAAGCTGAGGGAGCAACGGGAAGCACACGGCTTGACGCTCGAAGGCGCGGGCGAGCGGCTGCGCGAGGTCGCCGCGGCTGCCGGGCTCGCCGTGCCGGCGGCCAACTTCCAAACCCTGTGGCAGCACGAGCAGGGCGAGGTCTATCCCGGACCGCACTACCGCCGTGCCTACTGCTTGCTGTACCGCGCCACCGAGCCCGAGCTGGGACTCCGTGCCCCGCTCCCCGGTGAGGCGACGCAGCATGCGTTCACCGCGTCCAGCGAGCCGCACAACGGGACCCACGTCCTGGCCGTCGAGCGCGCACTGAGCCAGCTCACGCCCGCGACGGAGCAGGTTGACGGCCTGGGCGTACAGCAGCGCGTCCTCGATGCCTGGAAACGTCGGCACACCGGCGGCGACCCGAACCGGCCGACACTGATGATGGTCGGGGGCTATGCGGGAAGTGGTAAGTCGGAGTTCGCCCGCTTCATCTCGCAGCTCACCGGATGGCCTGTACTCGACAAGGACCCGATCACCAGGCCGCTCGTCGAGCGTCTCCTCGTGGAGATGGGCAGCGACCCCAACGATCGTCACACGGACCTGTACCGGGAGAAGGTGCGCCCACTGGAATACCAGTGCCTCCTGGAAACCGCGTATGCGAACGTCGACTGCGCAATCAGTACCGTCCTCTCGGCGCCGTTCGTCGCCGAGGCGACCGACGAGCGGTGGATACGGCGCCTGATCAACCGGTGCGAAGCACGCGGAGTCACCGTCGCTGTGGTCTGGATGCTCTGTGACCTCGACACCATGCACGAGTACATCAGCTTCCGCTCCGCCGCCCGCGACAGCTGGAAGCTGCAGAACTGGGACGCGTACGCGGCCACCATCGACCTCGACCTGCGTCCCGTAGTGCCGCACCTGGTCGTCGACAACCGGCTCGGCTCGGCCATATCTCTCACCGACCAGGTACGCCAAGTCTTCGGGACGGTGTTCCAGTGAGGCCTGCCAAGCCCGTCTCTCAGAGCCACGGAATCCTGCTGTACGGCCCACCCGCCTCGGGCAAGGACACGGTTACCGCCGCGCTCACCGAACTTGATCCCCGATACGTCCCCTTCACCCGCCTCAAGATCGGAAGCGGCCGAACGAAGGGCTATCGGATGGGTAGCCAGGAGCAACTGGCCGAACTGGAGGCGCGCGGCGATGTCATTTACCGCAACGACCGGTACGGCAACATCTACGTGGTTGACCGGCCCGGCCTGGAGCACGCCATGGAAGGCAGCAGGGTCCCCGTCCTGCACCTCGGCCAGATGGCGGGGATCGAGCAGGTCACCGCCCGATTTCCGGCGCACTGGACGCGCGTGCTGCTGTGGTGCCCTAGGGAGACCACCGCTCGGCGCTCACCCCTGCGAGGCGACACCGACACCGATGCCCGGCTGGCCGCCTGGGACGCCACACGGGTCGATCTTGCGGCCCATCCGCACTCTGAGTGGGACCTGCGCATGGATACCGAGGAGACGGCGCCCCATGAGGCAGCGAAGAGGATCCACGATGTGGTGCGCGCTGCGGGGCGTTCCTCTTGAGAGCCGGACGCGGCAGGTACCGTGGACGGAAACCGGTCAGCCTGCCTGATCCGGATCCTCTTCATTGCGCAGGGCCTTCAGGGCTTGGGCGATATCCAGGTGTTTGTCCCTGCTGGCGTCCCATGGGGCGAGCGTTTCAGCGGCGGCGTGCATGAGGGCGTCCGGTAGCCCGGCGTCGGCGAGCAGCGCTGCCGCGTCTTCCAGCTCCGGTCCCCAACGCCAGGCGCGGGCAGCGGTCTTGGGGATGTAGTCGGTCTCCACGAGGTAGCTGCGGGTGCGCTTGGCCGCGATTGTCAGCAGCTCGTCGGAGACGCCGTACGCATCGGCCGCACCGTACGCCACAGCAGCCAGGACACGGGAGACCTTCTGGTAGCTGGAGTACGCCAGCTTGAGCGCGGAGGCTTTGCCGATCTCCTCGCCGAGAGAGTGCGTTCGTACGGCGGTATCCGTGAATAGGGCCTCGACTGCGGCGGCTTGCTCGACTGGGCCGGACAGGTACAGCGTCGGGGACTTCCCACCGACGGGCGGCGAGCCGACCACGGCGGCGTCGAGGACCACGCTCTGTGGGAGGCCTTCGGCGATGCGGCGCATGCGCTCCGGCGCGATGGCATTCGCCTCCACGTACGTCTTGCCTGCGAAGCCCTGCTCCGACACGTGCGCGGCGATGTCCTCTGCCGCAGCCGGGGGACACAAAGCCAGGAGAAGGTCAGCGCGGGCCACGAGCGAGGGAAAGGTCTCGGCTTCGAGTCCTGCCTGCTCGGCCCTCCGGGCGGAAGCGTTACTCCGGCCGTGTGGGCACCACAGCACAGTGATGCCGCGGGCACGCAGCTGAGCGCCGAACGCGGCTCCCATGCTGCCGGGGTGCAGCAGCCCAACCGTGGGTGTCACGTCGTACTCCTCGTGGCGCTGTCGGACAGGAGCAGTTCAAAAGCCGCACGAGTGTGCTGGACCCGATGATCAGGTTCGGGAAGGTCCGCCGGCCAGGCAGCACCGTTGGCGATCCAAATGGTGCCGAGCCCTGCAGCTCGGCCGCCGCCGATGTCGTTGACCGGGTTGTCGCCGATCATCCAGCCGCCCGCGCTCAATGTGGTGCCGCAGCGTGCAGCGGCCTGGGCGAAGTGCTCTTGCTGCGGCTTACGGGCGGCGACCTCCTCAGAGATGCAGATGCCCTCCACACGGGAGTGGATGCCGGTGGCCCGCAGCTTGGCCGTCTGGATGTCGGTGGCGCCGTTGGTCGCAATCCCGATGCGCCAGCCGCGCCCTCGCAGCTCGTCCAGACCGGTGAGGACGTCGGCAGGGCAGGACACCATGGCGGCGATGTCGGCGCAGTACGACCGCCACAGAGCATCCGCCGTGCTGGTCAGTCCATACCGCATGCGGACTTCCTCAAAGCTGGACGGGTAGGCGCGGTCACCGATCAGATCGAGGAGCTCCTGTTGCGCCTTCCCTCCCAGACGGTGCCGAGCGGTGAAGTCCACGACCCATTCCCTGAGGGTGCCCTGCCGGTCCACCAGGGTGTTGTCGAGGTCGAAAAGTACGAGGCGCTGCACACGCTGCACCTTAATCTGCACAGCAGGTACGCAAGGCCGCCCTGAAGTTTCCCCGTGATCTCGGACACGTGATCGTTATGCCGCGAGGGCGTGCTGATGCCGCTGCCTGGTCTCGGCTGGGGTGAGATAGCCGAAGGTCTTGTGCTTGCGCAGTCGGCGGCGGTTGTAGAAGATCCCGATGAAGTTGCAGACCTGCACGTCAGCGCCCTTTCCTGACATCCATGCAGCTCACAGAAGTGCTCGGATCTGTTGTGGGCGAACTCACCTGTGCTGTCACCGGTTCGGCTGGATAGGGCGCACGCCGGGACGGGAGGGGCGCGCGGTGGAGGCTCGCGCCGGTACGGTCTGGACATGGACACGGCTTGGTGGCTCGCACTCGCCGCGGTGGTACTGCTCGCGTTGGTCACCACGCTCGTCGACGGGTGGGGCCGGGGGCATCGGCCCCGGCGGCGGCGCGGGTTCGGTGGCGGGCGGGGCGGCTGGGACGACTCCGCGAACACGGGCCACCGCTCCGCGTACACGGACGACTCGGGGAACACCGGCCGCCCCGCGCACACGGACGGCCCGCGGAACACGGGTAGCCCCCGGACCACGGACAGCCCGGGGAACACCGGCCGCTCCACGCACACGGACGGCCCGGGAAACACGGACGGCCCGCGGAACACGAGTAGCTCCCGGACCGCGGACGGCCCGGGGAACACGGGTAGCCCCCGGACCACGGGCCGCCCGGGAGACACGGACCGCCCCGGGAACGTGTGAGGGGCCGGAGGTGATGCTCTCCGGCCCCTCACCCCGCATGGCGCGTCACGCCCAGAGCTGGCCCTGGAGCGCGGCGATGGCCTCTTCGGTCGTCGCGGCCGTGTAGACGCCGGTCGAGAGGTACTTCCAGCCGCCGTCGGCGACGACGAAGACCACGTCGGCGGACTCCCCCGCCTTCAGCGCCTTGTTGGCGACGCCGATCGCCGCGTGCAGTCCCGCGCCGGTGGAGACGCCGGCGAAGATGCCCTCCTGCTGGAGGAGTTCGCGGGTGCGGGTGACGGCGTCGGCGGACCCCACGGAGAAGCGGGTGGTCAGCACGGAGCCGTCGTAGAGCTCGGGGACGAAGCCCTCGTCGAGGTTGCGCAGGCCGTAGACGAGGTCGTCGTAGCGCGGTTCGGCGGCGACGATCTTGACGTCGGGCTTGTGCTCGCGCAGGTATCGGCCGACCCCCATGAGGGTGCCGGTGGTGCCGAGGCCGGCCACGAAGTGGGTGATCGACGGCAGGTCGGCGAGGATCTCGGGGCCGGTGGTCGCGTAGTGGGCGCCGGCGTTGTCCGGGTTGCCGTACTGGTAGAGCATCACCCAGTCGGGGTGCTCGGCGGAGAGTTCCTTCGCGACCCGCACGGCGGTGTTGGAGCCGCCGGCGGCCGGGGAGGAGATGATCTCCGCGCCCCACATGCCGAGCAGGTCACGGCGTTCCTGCGAGGTGTTCTCGGGCATCACGCAGACCATACGGTAGCCCTTGAGCTTGGCGGCCATGGCGAGCGAGATGCCGGTGTTGCCGCTGGTCGGCTCGAGGATCGTGCAGCCGGGGGTGAGCCGGCCGTCCTTCTCCGCCTGCTCGATCATGAACAGGGCGGGACGGTCCTTGATGGAGCCGGTGGGGTTGCGGTCCTCCAGCTTCGCCCAGATGCGGACGTCGGCGGACGGCGAGAGCCGCGGAAGGCGCACCAGAGGGGTGTTGCCCACCGCGGCCAGCGGGGAGTCGTACCGCATCGCCGATCAGGCCATACCGCCGGCCACAGCCGGCAGGATCGTGATGCTGTCGCCGTCGGACAGCTTGGTGTTGATGCCGTCGAGGAAGCGGACGTCCTCGTCGTTGAGGTAGACGTTCACGAAGCGGCGCAGCTGCTCGCCGTCGACGATGCGCGCCTGGATGCCGGCATGCCGGGTCTCGAGGTCGGCGAAGAGCTCGGTGACGGTGCTCCCGGTGCCCTCCACCGCCTTCTGGCCGTCGGTGTACTGGCGGAGGATGGTCGGGATACGGACCTCGATGGCCATGGCTGAGGGCTCCTGTCGGATGTGTCTGTCGTCTGTCGTGGGTTCGGGGAGGGCGCGCGGCGGCACGCGGCAGCCCGCCGCGGCTCTCGGCCGTACGGCGGCAGCGGGAATCAACAGAGGGCGCTGTTCAGCCGGCACAGGTCGACGTGCAGCCGCGCCACGAGCAGTGCGCCCGGCGCTTTTTCGCTCACGTCGAGGAGAACCATGCGGTCATCGTATCGATTCCCGGACGCGTCCCCGGAGTGTGATCTCACCTTTCGGACACCCGCCTTCCGCAATACGGGACCGGTGCCGGCTCCGCGGGTCAGTACGCATCGACGATCTTGACCGCTTCCTCGGTGATCTCGCCCTCCACGATACGGAACGAGCGGAACTGGAAGTCGCCGGCGCCGTCGGTGTCGGCGGTGGAGACCAGCACGTAGTGCGCGCCCGGTTCGTTGGCGTACGTCACATCGGTGCGGGAGGGGTAGGCCTCGGTCGCGGTGTGGGAGTGGTAGATCACCACCGGCTCCTCGTCCCGGTCGTCCATGTCCCGGTAGAGCTTGAGCAGGTCGCCCGAGTCGAACTCGTAGAAGGTGGGCGAGCGGGCCGCGTTCAGCATGGGGATGAAGCGCTCGGGGCGGCCGGAGCCCACCGGGCCCGCCACCACGCCGCACGCCTCGTCGGGGTGGTCCTTGCGGGCATGGGCCACGATCTGGTCGTACAGGGCCTGGGTGAGGGTCAGCATGAGGCTCAGGATAAGCAGACGGGCCGTTCCGTACCGAGGGGTGGTACGGAACGGCCCGTATGCCGGACGCCTTGAGCGGATGGCGGCGGGGAACGCCACGAGTACTCCCCGCCGCCGGCGTCCCGGAGGGGACGGGCGAAGCCCGGTCCGCCGGGTTCAGAGCGACTTGGTCGCCACGGTGTCGGCTCCCTCGGCGTCGCGGTCCGCGGTGTCGCCGCTGTCGCGGCGGCGGACGAACTCCAGGAAGGAGTTGAGCTCCCGCTTGACCACGGGGGCCAGCAGGTAGAGGCCGACGATGTTGACGACGGCGAGCAGGAAGAGCGCCGAGTCGGCGAGGCTGATCAGGGAGTCGAGGGAGAGCAGGGCGCCCGCGAGCACGAACGTGCTCCAGAGGCTCTTGAAGATCGTCTCACTGGTCTTGCTGCGGCCGAACAGGTGCGTCCACGCCTTGAGGCCGTAGTAGCCCCAGGTGAGGATCGTGGAGAAGGCGAACAGGAGCACCGCGAGGGTCAGCAGGTGCGGGAACCAGGGCAGGACGGTCTCGAAGGCGTCGGAGGTGATGGTGACGCCGCCGATGTCCTTGCCCTCACGGGCCGCGCCCCAGCTGGCGGGGTTGGCGATGACGATGGTCAGCGCGGTCATGGTGCAGACGACGACCGTGTCGATGAACGGCTCGAGCAGGGCGACCAGGCCCTCGCTGGCGGGGTGCTTGGTCTTGACCGCGGAGTGCGCGATGGGCGCGGAGCCGATGCCGGCCTCGTTGGAGAAGGCGGCGCGCTGGAAGCCGACGATCAGGGCTCCGATGATGCCGCCCGCGACACCCTCGGCCTCGAAGGCGCCCGAGAAGATGGTGCCGATCGCGTCGGGCACGGAGGTGATGTTGACCACGATGACGATCAGGCAGGCGACGATGTACATGATCGCCATGGCGGGGACCAGCCGGCTGGTGACCGAGGCGATGGAGCGGATGCCGCCGAGGAGCACCAGGCCGACCAGGACGGCGATCAGCAGGCCGAAGAAGACCGCGCCGGAGGAGGTGGCCAGGAAGCCTTCCTCACCGCCGAAGGTGGAGGAGATCTGGGCGTAGCTCTGGTTGGTCTGGAAGAGGTTGCCGCCGAAGAGGCCGAAGAAGAGGATCAGGATCGAGGAGAGGACGGCGAGCACCTTGCCGAACGTGGCGCCGCCGCTGCCGAAGCGCTCGGCGAGGCCCTTGGGCAGGTAGTGCATGGGGCCACCGGAGACGGTGCCGTCCGGGTGCTCCTCGCGGTACTTCACACCGAGGGTGACCTCGACGAACTTGCTCGCCATACCGAGCAGACCGCAGACGATCATCCAGAACGTGGCTCCGGGGCCGCCGATGGAGACGGCGACGGCGACACCGGCGATGTTGCCGAGGCCGACGGTGCCGGAGACGGCGGCGGTGAGCGCCTGGAAGTGGTTGACCTCGCCGGGCGCGCCCGGCTCGTCGTACTTACCGCGTACGACGTCGAGCGCAAGCTTGATCTTGCGGGCCTGGACGAAGCCGAACCAGCAGGTGAAGACGAGGCCGGCGATCACGAGCCAGGCAACGATCAGCGGGAGATCGGTGCCGCCGACCGGGACGGTGTAGAAAACGACGTCGCCGACCGCGGTGGAGACGGGGTCGAAGAAATCACTGGTGGCGTCGTCGATTTTCTGGGTGATGGAGTCGAGTGACATCGAACTTCCTCGGAGGACGCGGGGACATGCTGGCGTGGCGCGGCAGAACGGGTACGACGCGTGCGGACGCCGGGGTCCGTGCGGCGGCGATGGGGGGAGAAGGCGTCGGTCCGCGGAACCGGGCCGTCGTCTTCCTGCCGTGCTGGTGGTGCACGCCGGCGGTGACCGGCTTTCTTGCTCACAGCTAGGGGTGGGCCGCAAGCGAGTTGCCGATTCTTACCACGCTGTTCACCTCGGGCCGGGTGACGCGGATCACGAGAAACCGCCCATGCGGAACAAAACCGCAGGGGCGGTGACGGGATCGTTATCCGGACTTGAGGTTCCTCTGAGCGAACGAAACAGGGGAATCTATGTGGATGTATGGGGCATCTTTACGGCATGAGGGTCGCGACGAGGGTCTCCTGGAGTCCGCCGAGCCACAGGTACGCCATCACCATCGGCTTGCGCGGGTCCTCGTCGGGGAGGCGGAAGAGGAGATCGCTGTCGTCCTCGTCGCTGATCTCAAGACGGGCCCCTATGGCGAGCCGCAGGTCGTTCAGCGCACCGAGCCACTGCCGGGACTCGGCCGGCGACAGCTCGAGCACCGCGCCGCCCTCGCCGGCCGGGGTGATCCCGTCCAGGGAACGGATCACCGCGAGGGCGTTGTCGCGCTTGCCGGCCCGCAGGTCGTTCTCGGTGTAGCGGCGGAACTCCGAGGAGTACTCCCGCTCCTCCTCGGCCTCCTTGCCCTGGGGAGTGCCCCCGGGGTCGCCGTAGGCGTCGGGGAAGAGCCGGCGCAGCACCGGGTCGGAGGGCGGTTCGCTCGGGCCGTCGGCGAAGAGCTCGGCGAGCGGGTCGCCGGAGGCGTCCTCAGCGGGCCCGGGGCCGATGAGCTCCATCATCTGCACGGCCAGGGACCGGATGATGGAGATCTCGACGTCGTCGAGGGCGACGGCCGCGCCGCCGCCGGGGAGCGGTTCGAAGGTTCCTGGCATGGAGGCGATCGCTACTTCCGGTCCTGCGGGCGGGGTCTGGTCATGTCCGGCTCGGTCACTTCCGGTCGTGCTGGAGGGTGGCCCACAGTCCGTAGCCGTGCATGGCCTGGACGTCGCGCTCCATCTCCTCGCGCGTACCGCTGGAGACGACCGCCCGGCCCTTGTGGTGCACGTCCATCATGAGCTTGGTGGCCTTGTCCTTGGAGTAGCCGAAGTACGTCTGAAAGACGTACGTCACATAGCTCATGAGGTTGACCGGGTCGTTGTGGACGATGGTGACCCACGGGACGTCGGGTTCGGGTACGACGAAGACCTCCTCCGCCGACTCGGTGCGTTCGATCTCCATGGGTGCGGGTGACGTCACACTGCCCATGCTGCCACCGCAGGGGGGTGGTCGCACAAACCGGCCCGCTGTCCCCGCACCCGAACCGAAATCGTCAAACTGACGAAATGGGGGTAGCATCCCTGCCATGAACACACCGGACCTTGGGCGTGGACGGCGGGTGGGTGTTCCCTCGACGGCCCTTTTCACCGACCAGTACGAGCTGACGATGCTGCAGGCCGCGCTGAAGGCCGGTACGGCCGGGCGGCCCAGCGTGTTCGAGACCTTCACCCGGCGTCTGCCCGACGGCCGCCGCTACGGCGTGGTGGCCGGCACCGGACGTGTGCTGGACGCGGTGGAGAACTTCCGCTTCGACGAGGACGTCCTCGGCTTCCTGCGCGGGAACGGGATCGTGGACGAGCGAACCCTGGACTGGCTGGCCGGTTACCGCTTCACCGGGGACATCTGGGGCTACCCCGAGGGCGAGGTGTACTTCCCGGGCTCGCCGATCCTGCGGGTCGAGGGGAGTTTCGCCGAGTGCGTGCTGCTGGAGACCGTGATCCTGTCGATCCTCAACCACGACTCGGCGATCGCCGCGGCCGCCTCCCGGATGTCGTCCGCCGCCGGGGAGCGGCCGCTGATCGAGATGGGCGCCCGGCGCACCCACGAACTGGCCGCGGTGGCCGCCTCCCGGGCCGCCTACATCGGCGGCTTCGCCTCCACCTCCGACCTGGCGGCGGGTTACCGCTACGACATCCCGACCGTGGGCACCTCCGCCCACGCCTTCACCCTGCTGCACGACAGCGAGCGGGACGCCTTCCGCGCCCAGGTGGACTCCCTCGGCCGCGGTACGACGCTGCTGGTGGACACCTACGACGTGGCCGAGGCGGTCCGGACGGCCGTCGAGATCGCCGGTCCTGAACTGGGTGCCGTCCGCATCGACTCCGGTGACCTGCTGCTGGTCGCGCACCGGGTGCGGCAGCAGCTGGACGAGCTGGGCGCCACCGGGACCCGGATCCTGGTCACCTCGGACCTGGACGAGTACGCCATCGCCTCGCTGGCGGCGGCGCCGGTGGACGCGTACGGGGTGGGGACGCAGCTGGTGACCGGCTCCGGGCACCCGACGGCCTCCATGGTGTACAAGCTGGTCGCCCGCGCCGAGTCCACCGACCCGGCCGCGCCGCTGGTGCCGGTGGCGAAGAAGTCCACCGGCGGCAAGACCTCCGTCGGCGGCCGCAAGTGGGCGGCGCGACGGCTGGACGCGGACGGCGTCGCCGAGGCCGAGGTGATCGGTACCGGCGAGGTGCCGGACGATCTGGCCGACCGGCAGCTGCTGGTGCCGCTGGTCAAGGGCGGCGAGGTGATCGTCCGTGAGCCACTGGACGTGGTCCGCGACCGGCACGCGGCCGCGCGGGCGGGGCTGCCGCTGTCCGCGACGCAGCTCTCCCGCGGGGAACCCGTGATTCCTACGGAGTACGCGGACGGGGGCTCGGGTAGCTAAAGGCGTGCCGCTGTTCGTGGCCCCGTCCCTGTCCGTGTCCTTGTCCCCGTCTCTGTCCTCGTCTCTGTCCGTGTCGCCCTCAATTCAATAGGCTCGGAGGTTCCACCCGGCCGGGCCCGTCTCCTGTCCGACCCCCTCATCGAAGGACACCGCCATGCGCCGCGCACTGATCGTCGTCGACGTGCAGAACGACTTCTGCGAGGGCGGCAGCCTCGCCGTGACCGGCGGGGCGGATGTCGCCGCCGCCATCACCGAGCTGATCGGCCAGGCCGGCTCCGCCGGCGGCTACCAGCACGTGGTGGCCACCCGCGACCACCACATCGCGCCCGGCGGGCACTTCGCCGACAACCCCGACTTCGTACGGTCCTGGCCCGCGCACTGTGTCGCCGGGACGGAGGGGGTCGGGTTCCACCCGAACTTCGCGCCCGCCGTGACGTCCGGGGCGATCGACGCGGTGTTCGACAAGGGGGCGTACTCGGCCGCCTACAGCGGCTTCGAGGGGGCCGACGAGAACGGGACGCCGCTGGCGGAGTGGCTGCGGGAGCGGGAGGTCGGGGAGGTGGACGTGGTGGGGATCGCCACGGATCACTGTGTGCGGGCGACCGCGCTGGACGCGGCGAAGGAGGGGTTCCGCACCCGGGTGCTGCTCGGGCTCACGGCGGGGGTGTCGGCGGAGACGACCGAGCGTGCGGTGGATGAGCTGCGGGGGGCGGGGGTGGAGCTCTCCGGGAAGCCTGTGGTGCGGTGACGGTGACCCTGCGCCGGGGGTGGGCCCGGGAGGGCCGCTTCTCGGCCGGCGGCGCTGCGCCGGTGCCTCCCCCAGAGGGGGTACCTCCAGCGCCCACCCTCCCTCACTCTCGGCTTCCCTCGAGCGGGGGGCGGGGACCCCCATGAGCGGGGGACCCCCATCGCCCTGGGGGGCACCTCCCAGGCCCTTGAGGCACTGGGGGAGGCACGACTGCCCGCGGCTGGGGCGGGTAGGTGCCCGCGGCTGGGGGGTAGCAGCGGTCAGGCAGGAGCGGTGGGGCGTCTCAGCAGGGCTCTGATGGGGTGCCAGAGCTCCACCGTCAGGGGGGCGTCCTCGGGGGTGGTACGCCATATGAGGCCGTCGGGGTGGTGGAGGACCGCGGTGATCTCGTCGGGGGTGGGCGGGGCAGCGTTGCCCCGCAGGTAGATCGACCGCAGGCCCAGGTTGCGGAGCCTGGTCAGGGCTCGTGCGCGGTTCTGGGCGTGGACGAGGACGCGGACTCCGGCGGGTGCGTCGGCGGCGGGGCTGGGCAGGTTCAGTGCCACCACCACCGTGCCGTTCGGCAACTTGCAGAAACCTCCTGCGGCCATACGCTCATACCCCCGTGTCGGCCGGTGTCAATAAGCGAGTCACAGGAGGCACCTAAACACGGATCGGCGGCGACCCGCCAGGGGGTCACCGCCGATCATGTGTTGACCTGCGAAGATGCTACTTACCTACCGGCAGGACCGACCTCGAGCTCGATCGTCGAGCCGTTCCTGGCCTCCTTCAAGATCTTGATCTTCGTGTTGGTGTCAGTGATCTTGACACCCGCGGTCGGGTTCGACTCGTCGTAGTAGGTGTGGGTGCGGTCGTTGAAGACCGACACACCCTTCGACGACGGGATCCACTTCGCCACGTCCGCCTTGTGCAGCATCATGCCGTCGGTGCGGAACTTGCTGAACGGCGCGTCGTAGGACTGGATGCGGTTGCGCATCAGCGTGCCGTCGGACCACTTCAGCGCGGTCGGGTGGGAGTCGACCGGGAGGAGCAGACCGGTGCCGGGGTGCCGGCTGGTGTTGTTGTCCTGCTGGGAGGTGTCCCACTTCCAGATCAGCAGGCCGTTCTGGTAGGCGAAGTGCTCCACCCAGTCCGGACGGCTGCTCGCGAAGCCGAAGTTGTACGGGCCGACCTTCAGCGTCTTGTCGTACGACACGTACTGCCGGTTCTCGGCGATGTAGTACTGCGCGTAGTCCTTGGTGAAGGACGCGCCGATGCGGGAGAAGCCCTTCGCCGTCCAGGCGTCGTCGGCGGTCTCGGCGTTGTCCGTGAACAGCGCGGAGCCGTCCGCCGTCACCGTGATCCCGTCGGCCGCGAAGCCCTTGAGGGCCACGCCGCCGTCGGTCTGGTAGCGGAAGCGCAGGTCGATCTTCTGGCCCGCGTAGGCGTCCAGGGGGTAGGCCAGCTTCTTGTAGCTGTCGACCGTGCCGTGCAGGGCCGGCTTGTCGCTGCCGTCGCGCGGGATCGGCGAGCCGTCCACCGTGCCGTCCAGGGCGGTCCAGTTGGCGCCGCCGTCGGTCGACACCTCGGCGTAGAGGAAGTCGTAGTCGGCCTCGATCTCGTACCAGCCGTCGAGGGTCAGCTCGGCCGACGCCCTGCCGGTGAGGTCGACGCTGCGCGTCAGGGTGTTCCTGAGGTCGTCACCGCTGCCGCTCCACCACTGGGTCTGCCCCTCGGCCGGGACGACGACCTCGGTGGTGACGGCCTTCTTCGGCAGCGTCACGACCAGCGCCTGCTTGTGCTTGGTGTTGTACTCGGCGACACCGAGCTTGTGCCAGGAGTTCACCCCGGCCTTGGCGGTGTCGTAGTTCAGCCAGCCGAGCTGCAGCTTGTCCCAGGCGGTCATGTCGCCGGGCAGGTTGCCGATCTCGTTCTTGCCGGTGCCGAGCCAGGAACCGGAGGACATCAGCGTCCAGAACCCGGTGGAGTTCTCGCCGCCCTGGGTGTCGTAGTGGTCCGGCAGGCCGAGGTCGTGGCCGTACTCGTGGGCGAAGACGCCGAGTCCGCCGTTCTCCGGCTGGATGGTGTAGTCGCCGACCCAGATGCCGGTGTTGCCGATCTGGGTGCCGCCGAGCTTGTTCTGCTCGGGGCCGGTGGCCCCGGCGTCGGTGCCGAAGGCGTACCAGCGGTGGGCCCAGATGGCGTCCTCGCCCTGGGCGCCGCCGCCCGCGGACTCGTCCTCGCCGGCGTGCACGATCTGGAAGTGGTCGATGTAGCCGTCGGGCTCGTTGAAGTCGCCGTCGCCGTCGAAGTCGTAGCGGTCCCACTCGTCGTACTGGGAGAGCTGGGCCTTGATCTGGGCGTCGGTCTTGCCGGCGGCCTTCTGCTGCGCGGCCCAGGCGGTCACGCCGTCCTGCACCGCGTACCAGGCGCAGTTGTCGGGGACGCACTGGTTGGAGCCGTAACGGGCCTCGTTGTAGGGCACCTTGACCCAGTCGGAGACCTCGCCGTCGACCGAGTAGCGGCCGGAGGACTGCTTCTCGAAGTACGTCTTGACCGAGTCGACGCCCTTGCCGGAACCGAAGTACAGGTCCTGGAAGTGCTGCTGGTCGTAGTCCGCCTGCCAGGCCGTGGAGTTGTCCACCTTGCGGTCCGGCTTGGCGATCTGGTTGTGCAGCGGGCCCGGGGTGCCGCCGTAGCGGCTGTCGATCTCGTCCCCGAACTCGACCAGGATCGTGAAGATCTTGTCGGTCTTCTCGCGGCCGAGCTCGACGTACTTGGCGTCGCCCTTCTTGCTCTTCAGCTGGACGACTTTCGAGCCCTCACGGTTCTTGACCGAGGCTTTACCGGATATGACCTGATTGAGGGCCTCCTCGCGCTGGGCCGCCTGCGTCTTGGAGAGCGGCCCCTCGAGGTCGTGCTCGACGTGGTTGTTCGCCGCCGGGTCGTGCCGGTCCACGGCGCTGGGACGGTCGGCCTTGTCAGCCGTGTCGGCCTGGGCCACGGTGAACGCAGAGCATGTGGCGGTGACCGCCGCGAGCGCCACGCCTGTCGCGGCCGCTCTGAACGTCCAGGGTCTACTGGTCACTTGAGATCCCCTCCCGCGTACGTACGCGCGGCTGAAGGAGGTTCCCTGGTGGAAGGTCCCGCACGCACGTGATCAACGCGTGTAGTCAAGTGACGACATTTGACTAGAGGTTCGGCAGAAAAAACAGACCTTGACTTGAACAGTTCAACTGCACTATGCGGATCGGCAGTTCGCTTTTCGGACACACCCGACGCATCCGAGCGGGCGCGTGCAAGCGTCCCTGTGTGGGACATCATGACTCCGTGCGCCCCCTGTGCACCGGCCCTGTAGGTCAGGTCACGCTTACCGCACTTTCGGCTCGGGCACGCTCGCGGTTAGAGTCGCTTGGCGCAACGCCCTGAACCGGCGGAAAGCCAGGCCGACAGCCCCCGACTCCCGAGGACACGATGGCCATGCCCCGTCCTACCGTGGCTCAGCTCGCATACGGTTCGTGCACCGTGATCTTCTCGACCCTCGCCATGCTGCTGTTGTCCGGGACGAGTTCGGGCGTGGGCGTCGTGGTGGTCGCCCTGTCGGCGCTCGCCCTCGGGCTGCTGGTGGCCATGACCGTTCCGCGCCCCGCTCCCCACCGGCCCGCCGTCCCGGTGGCACGGCCCGCCGCTCCGGAGCCGGTACGGGCCACGGTTCCCTCCCCGGTGCGCGAGCCGGTGCGGGAGCAGGTCCGTGAGCCGGTGCGGTAACGGGACGCGTCCTGACGGTCGTTCCCTGCCTGACGGTCGTTCCGTGCCGTTCTCGCGTCATCCGGTGCTGACCACCACGGTCCTGGCCGCCTTGTCGTGCAGACCCTGCTTGTAGGGCCGGTCGAAGTAGCTCCAGCCGCCCGAGATCGCGGTCCAGACACAGGCACAGCAGAACGCGAACGGCAGCCACAGCACCGCGGCCCGGGTCAGCGAGGTCTGCGTCGAGGGCGTCGAGCCGTCGGCGAGATCGGCCACCCTCAGGCCCAGCCACTTCTTGCCCAGGGTCTGGCCGGAACGGGCGGTCATGAAGGTGTCGTAGGCGATGTAGAGCACGGCGGCGATGACGGACTGCACGAAGCCGTTGCCGACGTTGATGTTGTTGCCGTCGATGTCGTACTCGTTGACGCCGAACGGCCAGGTGAGCAGCACGACGACGGCACCGACGAGGATCATGTCGATGATGCGGGCGAGTGTGCGCCTGCCGCTGTCCGCGAGCGGCGGCATGCCGGCGAGGGGATCGGAGGGGCCGGGGGTGCCGCCGTAGGGGCCACCGGGGGTACCCCCGTAGGGGCCGCCACCGCCACCGCCGTACGGGCCGCCGGGGGTGCCTCCGTAAGGGCCACCGCCACCGCCGTACGGGCCGCCTCCGGGGCCGGCGCCTTCATCGGGACCCGAGCCCGGGGTGTCGTACGGGGAGCCGCCGGGCCCCCCGGCTCCGGGGCCGCCCGGCGGGGGGTGCTTCCTGAACGGGTCGTCGTCCGGCGGCTGCTGACCGGAGCCGGAGGGCGGTTCGGTGGTCATGCACCCGAGTCGACCGCGAACGTTCCGGGCCCGCATCCGGCGAGCGGCCGTCCGGAGTAGCAGTACCGGCGGTGCGGGTTCGGGTGCGGGTACGCGTACACGTGTCGTCGGTGGGGATCAGCCGGCGACGAACGTGTGCGCGGCCTTGTCGTGCCAGCACTGCCGCCAGGGCTTGTCGAACACGCACCACAGGACGCCGGCGACACCGACGACGAGCAGTCCGGGGATGCTGAGGACCAGCCAGCGGCGCAGGGCCGCGCCGAAGCCGGGAGCGTCGTGGCCCTCGATGTCCCGCACCTCCAGGCCCAGCAGCTTCTTGCCCAGGGTGCGCCCCCACTTGGCGGTGGGCAGCACCTCGTAGAGGACTCCGGCGAGGAGAAGGACGGCCAGGACGATGCCGAGGTGGACCGAGGTGGTGCCGTCGAGCAGCCAGACCGTGACGGTCTCGCCGGACAGCTTGGCCGCTTCGATCTTCGCGTCGATGTGGTCCATGGCCTCGATGCCGAGCGGTACGGCGGCCACGGCGGTGACCGCGCCGATCACGACGGTGTCCAGCAGCCGGGCGGCCAGCCGCTTGCCGAGCCCGGCGGGGCGGGCGGCGGCCTGGCGGCGGGCGGCGGCCTGGAACGGGTCGTCGACCGGCGGCTTCCACGGCGCGGCCGCCGGCTCCTCGCCACCGGCGAGCCGGTGGACCTGCTGGGCCCAGGAGGACTGACCGCCGCCGACACCGCTCGACAGGGGTGCGGAGCCGGCAGCGGCCGGAGCGGACACGGCGGGCCGGTCCGGGGCGGCGGTCTGCGGCGGCACGGCCGGGGCGGCGGCGGCTGCCTGCTGCGGTCCGGACGGTGCCGGGGCGGCCGACGCGGCGGCGCGGGCGGCCGCGGCCTTCCCCGCACCGAAGCCGGGGCGTCCGGCGGCGGGGCGTCCGGCGGGAGCGCCACGGCCCTGTCCCTGGTTCTGCTCCTCCCCCACGCCCGGTGTGACGGCACGGAAGGTCATCGTGCCTGGGTCCTCGGTGCCGGCCTCGGCCGTCTGCCGCGGCGTCGCCCCCGGCCTGCGGAACACGAAGGTGCCGCCGGCGCCCGCACCCGCGTCCGGGCCGCCCGGGTCCGGGGCCCCGGCCTCGGGTCCCGGTGCGGCGGGCACGGACGGTGCCTCCGGAGCGGGCGGTGCGGTGGTGTGCGGCACGCGCGGGTCGGCGCCCCAGGAGACCTTGCGGTCCTGGTCGCCGCCGAAGCCGGACTGGCGGGAGGGGTCGGCGCCCCAGGCCGAGGCGGGTTCGGGCCGGCTGCCGTGCTGCGCGTCGGCCGGCGACGCGGACGCGGGCGGAGTCGGGGGCAGGGACGGGGACGGGGACGGGGACGACCCGGGTGACGGAGACGGGAACGCCGGTTCCGCCACCGGGTCCTCGTCGAAGAAGTGCGGTCCGGTCTCCTCGACGGAGGGCCGCGCCGGGCCCGCGCCGGACGGCGCCGCGAGCGGCTCGCCGTCCCGGGGCGCCGGACGGCTCGTGCCCGGTACCCAGGAGGCGCCGTTCCAGTACCGGACATATCCGGGAATGGAGGGGTCCGGGTAGTACCCCTCGCGGGGCCTGTCGTCACCGGGGGCCGGGGTTGGGGCACTCATTCCGTCGTCCCGTATCTGCTCGATGGGGTGGTTCGGGGGGACCACATCTATCAGACGGGCGGCCGTCCGACCGCCCGTCCGGCCGGACCCCACCCCTTTCGGGCACTTACGTGGTCAGAAGAGCTTGCCCGGGTTCAGGATGCCGAGCGGATCGAAGACCTTCTTGACAGCCCGCTGCATCTCCAGGCCCACGGGGCCCAGCTCGCGCGCCAGCCACTCCTTCTTCAGCACGCCCACGCCGTGTTCGCCGGTGATGGTGCCGCCGAGTCCCAGACCGAGCGCCATGATCTCGTCGAAGGACTCCCGGGCCCGCCGCGACTCCTCCGGGTCGGTGGCGTCGAAGCAGACCGTCGGGTGGGTGTTGCCGTCGCCGGCGTGCGCGACGACGCCGATGGTCAGCCGGTACTTCTCGGAGATCCGCTCGACGCCGTCGATGAGCTCCCCGAGCTTCGACCGGGGCACGCACACGTCGTCGATCATCGTGGTGCCCTTCACCGCTTCTAGCGCGACCAGGGACATCCGCCGCGCCTGGAGCAGCAGTTCGGACTCGGCCGCGTCCTCGGCCGGGACGACCCGGGTGGCGCCGGCGGCCTCGCACAGCGCACCGACGGCGGCGAGGTCGGCGGCGGGGTCGGTGGTGTCGAAGGCGGCCAGCAGCAGAGCCTCGGTGGACTCCGGCAGGCCCATGCGGGACAGGTCGTTGACGGCCCTGACCGTCGTACGGTCCATGAGTTCGAGGAGTGAGGGGACGTGGCCCCCGGCCATGACGCGGCACACGGCGTCGCAGGCGGCCGCGGCGGAGGAGAACTCGGCGGCAAGCACCAACTGCTCGGGCGGTTTGGGCCGCAGGGCGAGGACCGCGCGGACGACGATGCCGAGGGAGCCCTCGGAGCCCACGAACAGACGGGTCAGGTCGTACCCGGCGACGCCCTTGGCGGTGCGGCGGCCGGTGGACATCAGGCGGCCGTCGGCGAGGACGACGTCCAGCCCGAGGACGTACTCGGCCGTCACGCCGTACTTGACGCAGCACAGCCCGCCCGACGCGGTGCCGATGTTGCCGCCGATGGTGCACATCTCCCAACTGGAGGGGTCCGGCGGGTAGGAGAGGCCGTGTTCGCCCACGGCGCGGGACAGCGTCGCGTTGACGACGCCGGGTTCGACGACGGCGATCCGGTCGACCGGGCTGATCTCCAGGATGCGGTCCATCCTGGTCAGGGAGAGCACGACGCAGCCGTCGGTGGCGTTGGCGGCGCCGGACAGTCCGGTACGGGCACCCTGCGGGACGACCGGGACGCGCAGGGCGGTGGCGGTGCGCATGACGTGCTGGACCTGTTCGACCGTGCGCGGCAGGACCACCGCCGCGGGGCTGCCGGCCGGGCAGAAGCTCGCCATGTCGTGGGCGTAGGAGGCGGTGATGGCGGGGTCGGTGAGGACGGCCTCCGCGGGCAGGCCGTCGAGCAGCCGGTCGACGAGAGGGCCGGCCGCCACCGCGACTTCGTCGCGTCGCGCTTCGATACGGCTCATGATCACAGCGTGACACCGGGGGCCATCGGTGTGAACCCCGCGTACGGCAGCCGCGTCACGCCGGAGTGTGATCATCGTACGTGCGCGATGGGTGCCGCACCGTGTGCGTCATGGACGACAACTCGTGTGAGCCACCCCTTCGGCGCGGCCGCCGTCGGAGGCGTATGGCGCTGCTCGCCTCGGTCGCCGGGTGCGCGACGCTGGGCGGGGTGCTGGTGCTGGTGCTGCTGCCGTGGGACCGCGGGGCGCCGACCGCGTCGACTCCCGAGGCGCGGGCGCTGGCCGCGGTCAGCAGCGGGGTGCCGGCCGCGCTGCCGGACCTGGAGGCGCTGACCGAGGAGCGGGAGCGGCATCTGAAGCGGCACCCGGAGGACGCCGAGGCCTGGGCGGTGCTCGGGTCGGCACGGGTGGAGCAGGGGCTGCGGCGGGCGGATCCGGCGTACTGGCCGCGGGCCGAGAAGGCGCTGCGCACCTCGCTGAAGACCCGGCCGAAGGGCAACGCACCGGCGCTGCGGGGGCTCGCGGCGCTCGCCAACGCGCGGCGGGACTTCGCCGAGGCGCGCGCGTGGGGCGAGGCGGCGCGGAAGCTGGAGCCGAAGCGGTGGACGACGTATCCGCTGCTGATCGAGGCGTCGGCGGGGCTCGGGAACGACGAGGAGACGGGCCGGCTGCTGGACCGGCTCACCGAACTGCGCAGCGGGCCCGTGGTGATGGCGCGGGCGGCGGCCGTGTACCGCGACCGGGGCTGGCGGGAGGACGCGGCGGCGAAACTCGCGGACGCGGCGTCGGCCGCCGGGGAACCGGCCGAGCGGGCGGCGTACCTGGAGCGGGCCGGGCAGCTCGCCTGGGAACGCGGCGACCGGGAGGACGCGCTGCGGCTCTTCCGGGAGGCGGTGCGGATCGACCCCGATCAGCGGGCGGCGCAGGCCGGTCAGGGCAGGGCGCTGGCCTCACTGGGCCGGACGACGGAGGCGCTGAGCGCGTACCGGACGGCGCTGGCGAAGCACCCCCGGCCGGAATACACGCTGGAACTCGGCGAACTGTACGAGTCGCTGGGGAGGGAGCGGGCGGCACAGGCGCAGTACCGGGTGCTGCGGGAGCGGGTGCGGCTGGCCACCGGGCACGGGGCGGACGAGGAGCTCGTCCTCGGGCGGTACGAGGCGGATCACGGGGACGCGGAGGGTGCCGTGCGGCGGCTCCGGCGGGAGTGGGAGCGGCAGCCGTCGACGGAGGTGGCGGACGCGTTGGGGTGGGCGCTGCACCGGGCCGGGCGGCACGAGGAGGCGCTGCCCTTCGCGGTGCGGGCGACGGAGGGGACGCAGGGCGGGGGTGTGCGCAGCGCGTCGTACGTGTTCCACCGGGGGATGATCGAGCGGTCGCTGGAGCGGTACGGGGCGGCGCGGCGGCATGTGACGGAGGCGCTGCGGATCAACCCGTGGTTCTCACCGCTGGGCGCTCCGCGGGCGAGGCAGGCGCTGGCCAGCCTGGGCGAGCCCTCCGTCCAGGCGGGCCCCGAGCCCTCCTGACCCGCACGCCCCGCGCACTCCGCGGCCCCATACCGCGGGCACCCCGCACACCCTCCCTGCGGACAGTCCCACCGAACAGCCCGCAGGCACCCCGCACGCCCTCCCCGCACCCCCACACCGGGCAGCCCGCAGCCACCCCGCACACCCTCCGCGGGCACCGCGCACGCCCTCCGCGGCCCCGCACGGCGCAACCCGCAGGCACCCCCACGCCCTCCGCGGCCCCGCACGGGGCAACCCGCAGGCACCCCCCACGCCCTCCGCGGCCCCGCACGGCGCAACCCGCAGGCACCCCCCACGCCCTCCGCGGCCCCGCACGGCGCAACCCGCAGGCACCCCCCACGCCCTCCGCGGGCAGTCGTGCCGCAGGGCGGCACGGGTGGGCGCGACGGCACCCCGCAGGCGCCGGGTTGCGCACACACCGCCCGGTGACATGACCGCCCACAGTTGGCGACGCTGCTGAGGTACCCCTGGTGGTGCTGGTCGGGGGGACGTGGCGCAGCCCGGCGCCTGCGGGGTGCCGCTGCGCCCACCCGTGCCGCCCTGCGGCACGACTGCCCGCAGTGGGGCAGGCGGCGGGCCCCGCGGCCGGGTGGGCTGCGAGCCCCGCGGCCGAGTGGGCGGCGGGCCCCGCGGCCGGGTGGGCGGCGGGCCCCGCGGCGGGGTGGGCGGCGGGCCCCGCGGCGGGGTGGGCGGCGGTTACAGGTTGCCGCGTTTGGCCTGCTCTCGTTCGATCGCTTCGAAGAGCGCCTTGAAGTTGCCCTTGCCGAAGCCCATGGACCCGTGGCGTTCGATGAGTTCGAAGAACACCGTCGGGCGGTCCTGGACCGGCTTGGTGAAGATCTGCAGCAGGTAGCCGTCCTCGTCCCGGTCGACGAGGATCTTCAGCTCGCGCAGCGTCTCCACCGGCACCCGCGTCTCCCCCGCCCACTCGCCGAGCGTGTCGTAGTACGAGTCGGGGGTGTCGAGGAACTGCACACCGGCCGCGCGCATCTGGCGGACGGTCTGCACGATGTCGTTGGTGTTCAGCGCGATGTGCTGCACGCCCGCGCCGCCGTAGAACTCCAGGTACTCGTCGATCTGGGACTTCTTCTTGGCGATGGCCGGCTCGTTGATCGGGAACTTGACCTTGAGCGTGCCGTCGGCGACCACCTTCGACATCAGCGCGCTGTACTCGGTGGCGATGTCGTCGCCCACGAACTCCTTCATGTTCGTGAAGCCCATGACGTTGTTGTAGAACGCGACCCACTCGTTCATCCGGCCGAGCTCGACGTTGCCGACGCAGTGGTCGATCGCCTGGAAGGAGCTCCCCCAGCCTTCGGCCGGGAGGTGCCCCCAGGCCGGCGGCTCGACGATCGGGTCGGCGGCGACGAAGCCCGGCAGGTAGGGGCCGTCGTAGCCGGAGCGGTCGACCAGCGTGTGGCGGGTCTTGCCGTAGGTGGCGATCGCCGCGAGGACGACGGTGCCGTGCTCGTCCTTCAGCTCGTACGGCTCCGCGACCGAGCGGGCGCCGTGCTCGATGGCGTAGGCGTACGCGGCTCGGGCGTCCGGGACCTCCAGGGCGAGGTCGACGACGCCGTCGCCGTGCGCGGCCACGTGGTCGGCGAGGAAGGCGCCCCATTCGGTGGACTGCTTGATCACCGAGGTGAGGACGAAGCGGGCGGAGCCGCTTTCCAGGACGTAGGAAGCGGTCTCACGGCTGCCGTTCTCCGGTCCGGAGTAGGCGACCAGCTTCATGCCGAACGCGGTGGAGTAGTAGTGGGCCGCCTGTTTGGCGTTGCCCACGGCGAAGACGACCGCGTCCATTCCCTTGACCGGGAAGGGGTCGGCCTGCCGGGCGGTCGCTTCGGGAGTGCGGTGTGTGGTCTGCGTCATAGGGGCAGGGTGGGCCAGCTCTGCAAGGTGCGCAATAGTTTGCCTGTTCACTGGGCAATGTGTTCAGTCCGATGCCCGTCGGCTCGGGCTTTCTGTGCAGGATGACCATCGAGGAGGCCGGCATGGCGATCGATCATCTGGACGGGCGGATCATCCTGCTGCTGGCGCGTGAGCCGCGGATCGGGGTGCTGGAGATGTCCCGCCGGCTGGGGGTGGCGCGCGGAACCGTGCAGGCCCGCCTCGACCGGCTTCAGTCGAACGGAGTCATCCGCGGATTCGGCCCCGAGGTGGATCCGGCGGCCCTCGGCTACCCGGTCACGGCGTTCGCCACGCTCCAGATCCGGCAGGGTCAAGGAGCCGACGTACGGGCGCACTTGGCGAGTGTGCCGGAGGTGCTGGAACTGCACACCACGACCGGTACGGGGGACATGATGTGCCGGCTGGTGGCGCGCTCCAACGCCGATCTTCAACGGGTGATCGACCGCGTGGTCGGTTTTGATGGCATCGTCCGGGCCTCCACGGCGATCGTCATGGAGAATCCCGTTCCGCTGCGGATCATCCCGCTGGTGGAGCAGGCCGCGCTCGGCGACTGACCCGATCTGGCGGAGCTGGGGTGAGCCGTTGTGAACTTCTGGGAGTACCTGGGGAGCCGGCATCAGCAGATCCTCGCCGACGCCTACCAGCACGCCAGCGTCGTCTTCCAGTGCATGGTGGTGGCGACCCTGCTCGGCGTGTCGATCGGGGTGCTCACCTACCGCAGCGAGTGGGCGGGCAACCTCGCCACCACCGCGACCGCGACCCTGCTGACCATTCCCGCGCTGGCCATGATCGGTCTGCTGATCCCGATCGTCGGGCTCGGGGTGCCTCCGACGGTGATCGCGCTGACGCTGTACGGGCTGCTGCCGATCGTGCGGAACGCGATCGTGGGCCTGCGCGGGGTCGACCCGTCGCTGGTGGACGCGGCCACGGGGATCGGGATGTCGCGCGCGGCCCGGCTGGCGCGGGTGGAGCTGCCGCTGGCGTGGCCGCCCATCCTGACCGGGATCCGGGTCTCCACCCAGATGCTCATGGGCATCGCGGCCATCGCCGCCTTCGCCTCGGGCCCCGGCCTGGGCAACCTGATCTTCCGCGGGATCGCCTCGCTGGGCAGTTCGAACGCGCTGAACCAGGTACTGGCGGGCACCCTCGGGATCATCGTCCTCGCGCTGCTGTTCGACGCCGCGTATGTGCTGATCGGCCGGCTGACCATTCCCAGG
Source organism: Streptomyces sp. NPDC086080 (assembly GCF_044540255.1). NCBI lineage: Bacteria > Bacillati > Actinomycetota > Actinomycetes > Kitasatosporales > Streptomycetaceae > Streptomyces > Streptomyces sp. NPDC086080. The sequence continues at coordinate 127,500 of NZ_JBITRU010000012.1, read as the reverse complement.
GGGATCCGTGCCTGAGTCCGGGGCTGATTCCGTGGCCGGTGCCGGTGCCGTACCCGGTGACGCGCCCGACGCGGTGCCCGACCCCGGGACCTCGGGGGCGGCGTCCCGGTCGGTCGGGGCCACCATCGAGCTGGAGGGCCTGACCAAGCGGTACCCGGGCAGTGCGCTGCCGGCCGTCGACAACGTCACGATGGACATCAAGGAGGGCGAGACGGTGATCCTCGTCGGCCCGTCGGGCTGCGGGAAGTCCACCCTCCTGAAGATGATCAACCGGCTGATCGAGCCGACGGGCGGCCGGATCCGTATCGGCGGCGAGGACGTCACCGACATGGACCCGGTGCGGCTGCGCCGCAAGATCGGGTACGCGATCCAGGCGAGCGGGCTGTTCCCGCACATGACGGTGGCGCAGAACATCGCCCTCGTGCCGAGGATGCTGCGCTGGCCGGCGGCCCGGGTGCGGACGCGGGTGGAGGAGATGCTGGACCTGGTCGGTCTGGACCCGGGTGAGTTCCACGGCCGCTACCCGCGGCAGCTCTCCGGCGGTCAGCAGCAGCGGGTGGGCGTGGCGCGGGCGCTGGCGGCGGATCCGCCGGTGCTGTTGATGGACGAGCCGTTCGGGGCGGTGGACCCGATCACCCGGGACCACCTCCAGGACGAGCTGATCCGGCTCCAGCGGGAGCTGCACAAGACGATCGTCTTCGTCACCCACGACTTCGACGAGGCGATCAAGCTCGGCGACCGGATCGCGGTGCTGCGCGAACGCTCCCACATCGCCCAGTTCGACACCCCGGAGGCGATCCTCACCAACCCCGCCGACGACTTCGTGTCCGGTTTCGTCGGCGCGGGCGCGGCGCTGAAACGGCTCAACCTGACCCGGGTGCGGGACGTGGGGATCACCGACTACCCGACGGTGAGCATCGACGACCCGCTCCAGGAGATCATCGACAGGCTCCGCTCCGGCGGCACCAACGAGGTGCTGGTCCTCGACAAGCGGGGCCGCCCCTACAAGTGGCTGCGGCGCGGCGACATGATGCGGGCCAAGGGTTCCCTGGCCCGCGCGGGCGCGCTGGTGGGCGACACGGTGACCCGGGACGCGACCCTGCGGGACGCGCTGGAGGCGGTGCTCACCGACAACACCGGCCGGGTCCCGGTCACCGGGCGGCACGGCGCGTACGAGGGTGTGGTGGACGTGGAGACGCTGATGAACTCCGTGCACGAACTGCTGGAGGCGGACCGGCTGGAGGCGCGGGAGGCGCAGGCCGGCCTGCAGGACCGCCAGGCCTCGCAGACGCACGCCGAGCAGGAGGGCTTCGGAGGGACGGAGAAGGCGTGAGGACCTCTTCCGGGCGGCGGCCCGAGGACGAGCACGAGGTGAGGGGGCCGGCCTCCTCCCGGGACGAGGGCGGCGGGCCGTCCGGCGACGACACCGGGGGCGCGACGGGCACTCCCCCGTCCTCGGCCACCGGGCGGACCCGGGTGACCTGGCAGAAGCTGACGCTCCTGCCGGCGGTGCTGATCGCCGTGCTGCTCGCGACCTGGCTGTGGTTCACGCAGGCGGACCTCGACCCGCTCACCCGGAACGCGCTGTCGGACGGGCAGGTCTCCAAGGCGCTGTGGCAGCACATCGCGCTCACCGCGATCTCGACGTTCTTCGTGCTGATCATCGCGATCCCGCTGGGCATCGTGCTGACCCGTCCGATGTTCCGCAGGGCCACGCCGGTCGCGATGGCGTTCGCCAACATGGGCCAGGCCACCCCGGCGATCGGCCTGCTGGCGCTGCTGGTGATCTGGCTGGGCATCGGCCGCCGGGCCGCCCTGATCGGCATCATCGCCTACGCCGTGCTGCCGGTGCTGTCCAACACCATCGCCGGGCTGAAGGCCAACGACCCGACGCTGCTGGAGGCGGCACGCGGAATCGGCATGTCCCCGCTGGGCGTGCTCACACGGGTGGAGCTGCCGCTGGCCGTTCCGCTCATCCTCGGAGGGGTACGGACGGCGCTCGTCCTGAACGTCGGCACGGCGACGCTGGCCACGTTCGGCGGCGGCGGCGGGCTGGGCGTGCTGATCACCACCGGCATCACCAGCCAGCGGATGCCGGTGCTGATGGTGGGCTCGATCCTCACCGTCGCGCTCGCGCTGCTGGTGGAGTGGCTGGCCTCGCTGGCGGAACTGCTGCTGCGGCCGCGCGGGCTGGAGGCGGGCTCATGAGACGTGCCGGTCCCCTGCTCGCCGGTGCGCTGCTCGCCGGTGCGCTGCTGCTGGTGGCGGCCGCGGGCTGCGGACTGACCAGCGGGTCCCCGATGGTCGACGACGTGGAACCGGGTTCGATCGGCCGGGGCAGGCCGTTGGAGGGCGCGAAACTCACCGTGACCTCCAAGGAGTTCACCGAGCAGCTGATCCTCGGCGCGATCATGGGCATCGCCTTTCAGGCGGCCGGCGCGGAGGTGATCGACCGGACCGGGATCCAGGGTTCGGTGGGGTCGCGGGAGGCGGTCGTCAAGGGCGACGCGGATGCCGGGTTCGAGTACACGGGCACCGCGTGGATCACGTACCAGGGCAACAGCAAGCCGATCCCCGATCCGCGTGAGCAGTGGCTGGCGGTGCGGGACGCGGACGTGAAGGAAGGGGTGACCTGGCTGGAGCCGTCGGAACTGAACAACACCTACGCCCTCGCCATGAACCAGGCGAACTTCGAGAAGTACGGCACCCGGACCCTCTCCGACGTGGCCGAGCTGGCGAAGTCCGACCCGGGTGCGGTGACGCTGTGCGTGGAGGGCGAGTTCGCCAACCGCGCGGACGGGCTGCCGGGCATGGAGAAGGCGTACGGCATGCGCATCCCGGCGGGCAACGTCACGCAGATGGACACCGGGATCATCTACACCCAGACGGCCGAGGGCGCCTGCACCTACGGCGAGGTCTTCACCACCGACGGGCGCATCAAGTCCATGAACCTGGTGGTGATGGAGGACGACAGGAAGTTCTTCCCCAACTACAACGCGGCGCCGACGATCAACTCCGGCACCTTCGAGAAGTGGCCGGCCATCGCCGAGGTCCTGGCCCCGGTCACCAAGAAGCTGGACAACGACGTGGCTCAGACGCTGAACGCGAAGGTGGACGTCGACGGGGAGGACCCGCACCAGGTGGCGCTGGACTGGATGGTGGAGGAAGGGTTCGTCAGGGAGAACTGACAGGTGAGGGCGGCGGCGGGCTAGCAGCTCGGGACCGTGCCGGTGCCCTTCTCCAGGTTGACCAGTGCCTCCACGGCGCCCTTGAGGGTGGTGACCGGGATCAGTCGCAGGCCCTCGGGGAGTTCGGCCTGCGCGTCGGCGCACTCGGCCTTGGGGACGAGGAAGACGGTGGCGCCGTCCCGCTCCGCCGCCTGCGTCTTCAGGGGGACGCCGCCGACCGCGCCGACGGTGCCGTCCCCGTCGATCGTGCCCGTACCGGCGACGACCCGGCCGCCGGTGAGGTCGCCGCCACTGCCGTCGCCGTTCAGCTTGTCGACGATGCCGAGGGAGAACAGCAGGCCGGCGCTGGGTCCGCCGACGTCGGCGAGCTTCAGGCTGACGTCGATGCCGTCGTCCTCACGGTTCAGGTAGTCCAGCGCGGCCCGGGTCGCCTCGTCCTGGGACTCCTTCATCTGCTTCCGGTTGTACTGCTCGATCTCCTTGACGTTGTCGCCGCTGGGGTAGACCGCGTCGCGCGGCATGACCGCCTGGTCGGTGCTGAACCAGCTGTCGATCACGTCCGGGAGTCCGACGCGGGTGTCCGGGGAGGTCGCCTCGATGGTCGTCATCCGCAGCTGCCCGCTGGTCTTCCGCACGGGTGCGCCGGAGATCGTGATGATCTGTGCCCCCTTGTTCTCGCCGAGCACGTCCGCGGTCATGCCGGGCTGCGCGACGGAGAAGGGCAGCGGGGCGAAGGCGGCGGTGGCCAGCAGGGCCACGAAGGGGGCGGCGCAGGCGGCGAGGACTCGGGGGCGCGTGAGGCGAGTGGGCACGAGGTAAATCTAACGTGCGCCCACTCCCCACCGGCCCCGGGCGGGTTCGGCCACCGTGGGCGGTACGGCTGGCGCTGCGCTAGCGCAGGGCCTCGGCGACTTCTCGGGCCGCGTCCAGGACCCGCGCTCCCACCCGCTCCGGCACGACCTCCGCCAGCATGACCACGCCCACGCTGCCCTCGACCCCCGTCACGCCCAGCAGCGGCGCCGCCGCCCCGCAGGCGCCCGCCTCCAGTTCCCCGTGCGTCAGCGTGTACCCGGGATCCTCGCCGGACCGCTGCCGGGCGGACAGGATCGCCTTCCCCGCGGCCCCCCGCTCCAGCGGATGCCGGAACCCCGCCCGGTACGCCACGTGATAGTCCGTCCAGGACGGCTCCACCACGGCCACGGCCAGCGCCTCCGCCCCGTCCACCAGGGTCAGATGTGCGGTCGCGCCGATGTCCTCCGCCAGCGACCGCAGCGCCGGCATCGCGGCTTCCCGGACCAGCGGGTGCACCTGCCGCCCGAGCCTCAGCACCCCGAGCCCGACCCGGGCCCGTCCGCCCAGGTCACGGCGTACGAGCGCATGCTGTTCCAGCGTGGCGAGCAACCGGTACACAACGGTCCGGTTCACGCCCAGTTTGTGGGAAAGCTCGGTGACGGTCAGACCGTGGTCCGTGTCGGCGAGCAGCTTGAGGACACGTAGTCCCCTGTCGAGCGTCTGAGAGGTCTCCGCGGTCACGACGCCCACTCCTTCAGTGGTGAGGTCGGCGGTCCCCTCGCGGCGGTTGCGTCACCGAGTCCCGTCGGTCACGCGCTTCAGAGGCCGCCGATCGGCCGGCGGCCCGGCGGTGTCCCGGGCACAGTCGCTTCACGGCTGCGCTCCGCGGCGGCGCTGCCACGGGGCGTGTGCGTTGCGGGGACAGTAGCGAGCCGGTCCGGTGAGCGGAAGCCTCCGTCCAGAATCCGGGCACTCCCACCGGGAAGTGGTTCCGTTTGTCCTCATACGCGCACCCGGGTCATCGCATGCGCGTGGCCCACTCCTGCACCTTCTCGATCCGCTGGCGCAGTTGTCCCGCGGTGGCCTCGGCGGAGGGCGGGCCACCGCAGACCCGGCGCAGCTCGGTGTGGATCACGCCGTGCGGTTTGCCGCTCTGGTGGACGTACGCGCCGACCAGGTTGTTGAGCCGCTTGCGCAGCTCCATCATCTCCTTGTGGGAGACCACCGGGCGCCGCTCGGCGGGCAGCTCCAGCAGGTCCGCCTCCTCGGCGGGCTTCTTGCGGCTGTGCGCGATCTGCCGGGCCTGCCGCTTCTGGAGCAGCAGCTGGACCTGGTCGGGTTCGAGGAGTCCCGGGATGCCGAGGTAGTCCTGCTCCTCCTCGCTGCCGGGGTGCGCCTGCATGCCGAACTCGGCGCCGTTGTACGTCACCCGGTCGAAGACCGCGTCGGACTCCAGCGCCTCGAAGGGGAGCATGTCCTGCTCGCCGGTGTCCTCGTCCTGCTCCCGGTTCGCCTCCTCCATCTCCTTCTCGGACTCGGCGTACGGGTCCTCCTCGCCGTCCTTCTTGGGCTTGTCGAGGACGTGGTCGCGTTCGCGCTCCATCTCGTTCGCGAAGCCGAGCAGGTCGGGGATGGTCGGCAGGAACACGGACGCGGTCTCGCCGCGCCGCCGGGACCGTACGAAGCGGCCGACGGCCTGGGCGAAGAACAGCGGGGTGGAGATGGTGGTGGCGTACACGCCGACCGCGAGACGCGGGACGTCGACGCCCTCGGACACCATGCGGACGGCGACCATCCAGCGGTCGGTGTTCCCGCTGAACTCGTCGATGTTCTTCGACGCCCCCGTGTCGTCGGACAGCACGACGGTGGCCTTGTCGCCGGTGATCTCGCGGATCAGCTTGGCGTACGCCCGCGCGGAGTCCTGGTCGGCGGCGATGACGAGGGCGCCGGCGTCCGGGATGGCCTTCCTGACCTCGGTGAGCCGCTGGTCGGCGGCGCGCAGCACGGCCGGCATCCACTCGCCGCGCGGGTCCAGCGCGGTGCGCCAGGCCTGGCTGACGGCGTCCTTGGTCATGGGCTCGCCGAGGCGGGCGGCGATCTCGTCACCGGCCTTGGTGCGCCAGCGCATATGGCCGCTGTACGACATGAAGATGACCGGACGGACGACGTGGTCGGCGAGGGCGGAGCCGTACCCGTAGGTGTAGTCGGCGGACGAGCGCCGGATCCCGTCGTCGCCCTCCTCGTACGTCACGAAGGGGATGGGGTTGGTGTCGGAGCGGAAGGGCGTACCGGTGAGCGCGAGCCGCCGGGTGGCCGGCTCGAACGCCTCCAGGCAGGCCTCACCCCAGGACTTGGAGTCACCGGCGTGGTGGATCTCGTCGAGGATGACGAGGGTCTTGCGCTGCTCGACCCGGTTGCGGTGCAGCATGGGGCGCACCCCGACACCGGCGTAGGTGACGGCGACGCCGTCGTACTCCTTGCCGAGCGGGCCCGCGCTGTACTCGGGGTCGAGCTTGATGCCTATCCGCGCGGCGGCCTCGGCCCACTGCTTCTTCAGGTGCTCGGTCGGCGCGACGACGGTCACCTGCTGCACGACATGGTGGTGCAGCAGCCAGGAGGCGAGCGTCAGCGCGAAGGTCGTCTTGCCGGCGCCGGGGGTGGCCACCGCCAGGAAGTCCCGGGGCTGTGCCTGGAGGTACTTGTCCATCGCCCTCTGCTGCCAGGCGCGCAGCTTGCCGGCGGTGCCCCAGGGGGCACGTCCGGGAAAGGCCGGGGACAGGTGGTGCGAGTGGGACGCGGTGCCGGCGGTGGTAGTCACGATCTCCGTCGGGGGTAGCTCGGGTACGGCGCATCGGCGCATGACGACCGGGCCACCCTACCGATGGCCCGGCGCCGTCAACGCCGGTACCGGGCCGCGCCACCCGGGGGTGGGACCGAGGTCACAGTCAGCGCGCGAAGCGCGGCAACCGGGACGCGATCTTGGGGACGTCCAGCGCGCCCTGACAGACATCCAGCACGAAGCGCTCTGCCTCGTCCACGTCGAAGTCCGCGTCCAGTGGATGTCCGTTCATGTGGAGAAAGACCCAGGTTGCGTACCAGGCAAGACGTCTGTTCCCGTCAACGAGGGCGTGATGGCGAGCGAGGGACTCCATGAAGGCTGCGGCCTTGTGCCGCACGTCCGGATACGCGTCCTGCCCGAACACGCTCGACTGAGGCCGTGCCAGCGCCGAGTCCAACAGCCCGTAATCGCGTACCTCGTCCGCCCCGAGCCGCTTCGCGAGGTTCAGCAGCTCGGGCAACGTGAGGTAGTGCATCAGGCGAGCCTCCGGTTCAGCTCCGCACTGCCCTTCAGCACATGGTCGGCCGCCTCGTTGAAAAGACGCGAATGTTCGTTTATGGCCGAAATCACGGCATCGTGGGCGAAGGCCTGCATGCTGCGCCCTTCCGCTGCGGCGCGCTCACGCAGGGCGTCGAGTTCTTCCTCGGTAAACCGCAGGTTCAGTCCAGCCATGACGTCGACGGTACTACGTGGTACCGCACGGTGTCATGCCGTTGCGGGGCGCACCCGCGTAGCCACCCACACCCCCACCAGCGCCACCGCCGCCATCGGCAGGAACACCGCGACGAAGGCGGCCGGGTGGGAGCCGGAGGCCTCCGTCGCCGCGTGGCCGACCGTGCCGCCGCCGAGGGCCGCGAAGGCGGCGCCGCCGACGGCCAGCAGCAGGACGTTGGAGAGGCCGTCGGAGATCTGGAGGGCGGCGGAGTTGGTGCCGGCCTCGGCGGGGGCGGAGAGCTGGAGCAGCAGGACGCTGGTGGAGGAGATCACCAGGCCCATGCCCAGGCAGCCGAAGGCCCAGGCAGCCGCAAGCGTCCAGGCGGGCACCGCCTCGATCAGCACGGCCGGGGCCGCCGCGATGGTCGCCGCCACCAGGACCATGCCGAGGGCCATCAGACGCTCCCGGTGCCGCTCGAGACGGGGGCGGGACTGCACCCAGGAGCCCAGCGCCCAGGTGACGCCGCCCGCCGCGAGCGAGAAGCCGGCCATCGTCGGACTGAGGCCCCGCTGGGTGACCAGCATCAGCGGGACGAAGGACTCCGCCGCGATGAAGGAACCGGCGGCGACTCCGCGCAGGAGGACGACCGAGGGCAGGCCCCGCGCCGCCCGGTAGGTGCCGCGCGGAAGCAGGCCCAGCACCGCCGGGACGAGCAGGGCCACGCCCAGCGCACCCGGCAGCAGGGACAGCCACCGCAGGTCCTGGACGGCGTACTGGAGGAGCCCGGCGCCGAAGGAGATCGCCAGGGCCAGCCGGATGCGGCGGCCGTCGAACGAGGCCGGCGCGTCCGTGCCCCCGTCCACCGGGCCGGAGGCCAGGCGCCGTATCTGCGGCAGCGCGAGCGCCAGCGGGAACACCACGAGGACCGGTATGCCGAGGAACACCCAGCGCCAGCCGATGTGCTCGGTCACCGCACCGGAGGCGAGCGGGCCGACGATCGAGGGGACGACCCAGCTCGCGGCGAACGCCGCCATGATCGCGGGCCGCAGCCGTTCCGGGTAGGCCCGCCCGACGACGACGTAGAGCGCGACGATCACCAGGCCGCCGCCGAGCCCCTGCACGGCCCGCCCCAGGATGAACGGCCACATCGCCCCGGCCGTCCCGGCGAGCACCAGACCGACCGCGAAGGAGGAGATGCCCCAGGTCAGCGGGGCGAGCGGGCCGCGCCGGTCGGACCACTGACCGGACAGCACCATGCCGAACAGGCTGGTGGTGAAGTACCCCGAGAACGCGAAGGCGTACAGCGGCACCCCGTTCAGTTCCCGCGCCGCGACCGGCATCGCCGTGCCGACCGCCGTCGCCTCGAAGGCGATCAGCAGGACGACGGAGACCACCCCGATGCTCAGCGCTCGGTAGGGGCGGCTCAGCACGGTGTCGTCGGGGGCGGCCGGGGCCGGGGAGGGGGCGTCGGCGGGGTCGACGACATCGGTGTCGTACGGCTTCGGGGCGGTCATGACCGCCAGAGTAAGGGGCGATGCCCGGTTTGACGCCTGTCGGGAGTCGGGACCCGCACCGGGACCTTGGTCGTAGGACCCGGCCCGCCCGTTCGTGAACGGCGTATGGCAGTCCCGTTGCGGCGCCCGGGTTTCCCTTGAGCACCGCCGGCGGCCCGCCGTACGGTCAACGTACCGGTTCGGAACGGCGAGGCCCCGCAGGGCACTTCGCCCCCGGCACGGCCGTGTGCCCGAGTGGCCCAGGGACTCGCCTGCAAAGCGAGGTACGCGGGTTCGATTCCCGCCACGGCCTCCACACAGGGCGGGGTGCTCCCGAAGGGGCGCGGGGAACTGCGCGATCGGCCACGACGGCGCCGCGGAGAAGCGACAACCCCTCACCACACTCCCAGCGGAGCGCTCAGAGCACCCCGCCCGCCTCGTCCTGGAAGAGCTCCGTCCAGTAGTGCCAGTCCGCGTCGGCGGTGGTGCCCGTCGGGTCGATCGAGGACAGGACCTGGATCATGGTCAGCGCCAGCTGGTCGTAGGTGTCACTGGTCAGGGCGTGACCCGACTCCTCGTCGATGGCGCGCTCCCGGTGGAGCAGCCAGAGGGTGAAGGCGAGCGTGGAGAGGTCCGTGTTCAGGGGGCGGAGGATCTCCTCCGGCTCGTTCCAGCTGAACACCGCGCCCGTGGCCCCGTCGACGACCAGGCTGTGGTCGTCGACGAGGTAACCGAGGCGTATCAGCTGCCCGGCGCGGGCGGGACGAAGGCCTGAGAGTTCTCCCCGGCAGTCCTCGGCGTAGTACTCCGCGAGGGTCCGCAGCGGCAGGTCCGTGTCCAGGGAGAACAGGAAGCCGTCCTCCGGCAGGCCCGTCTCGCGCAGGAAGCGGCGGGTCGGCTCGTGCGTGAGCGTCGCCGGGAAGTCGAGCTCCTCGAAACGGACCACCCCGCCCCGGCCGAATGCGTCGTCCAGCAGCCGGCGGGGGAGGTCCAGGGCGAGGCCCGATGCCGTACCCGGGCCCGCGATCAGGGCCAGGGGGCGGATCAGCGCGGCCATCCGCCAGAACGGGGCCGGCTCCTCGCCCTCGGCGCCCTCCTCGAAGACCGCGAGCAGCTGCCGGGATGCCTCGGCGACCGCCTCGGTGCCGTAGCGGCCGGCGTAGGCGGCGAACTGGCCACGCAGTCCCGCCAGTTCGTCCGTCGCCGCGGCGAACCGCACCAGAGTCGGCAGGGAGGGGGCGAGCGGGCGGCAGTCCATCAGATCGGGGCGGTCGTGGAACATGTACGTGGTGGAGACCTCGCCGGTCGCGCCGTCCAGGAGTACCGACTCCGTTTCCAGACCCGCCGGGCCCAGCAGCCCGCCGATGACCAGCTGGTCCCTCAATTCCGCGGAGAGCCGCTCGCCGGGGGCGTCCACCGAGCCGGCCACCGTGCACGGGCCGCCCTGCCGCGTCAGCTCCGCGAAGGTGAACAGGCCGCTGTCCGCGGGCAGTCCGGGCCCGGTCAGCCAGCGGCGCGTGGACGCGTGCGTGATGAAGGGATCGAGGTCGGCGTCGGTGAGTGTGATCGCCGCTGCGACAACGGTGTCGGTCGTGCTCATGATTCCCCCGCGATACGTGTGCTCGGTCCCGGGTCCGCGAACGTCCCGCCCCGGGCAGGACGGCACCGGCCCTCGTGGACCTGGCGGCCGTCCCCCACTGATCGGAACACTACGCGCCACCACTGACAACGGCCCCGGACCGGGGGCGCGGCGGCACCGACGCCCCTCGTCATCCCTCAAGACGCGTCCGCAACCGCTTGCGTTGCCTCGCCACAGTGAACGCCACGGAACCCACCGGGAATTCCCCGGCGTCCCCGGGAATGTCACGGGAGTTCACGCCGGGACGGCCGCTCAGCCCCCGGTGACCACCGCGGCCTGCGGGCGTATCGGCAGCCGGTTCACCGGACGGCCCGTGGCGGCCCGTACGGCGGAGGCGATGGCCGCCGGTGAGGTCACCACTGGGACCGCGCTGACCGCCTTCGCGCCGAACGGCGCGACCACGTCCCGCTCCTCGACCAGTTTCACGATGCGGATGTCCGGCGCGTCCAGCGCGGTCGGCAGGGCGTAGCCGGTGAGGTCGGGGTGGCGGACCAGACCGCGCGGGGTGCGCAGGTTCTCGGTGAGCGCCGCGCCCAGGCCCTGGGTCACGCCCGCCTCGATCCGGGCGGCCAGTTGCACCGGGTTCAGCACCCGGCCCACGTCCTGGGCGACCGCGAGTTCGACGACCCGTACCGAGCCGATCTCGATGTCGACGTCGACCACCGCGCGGACCGCGCAGAAGGCCATGCCGACGAACGCGTCGCCCTGGCCGGACTCGTCCAGCGGTTCGGTCGGATGCGGGCGGCACTGCGCGGTGGCCCACAGTTCCTTGCCGTCCAGCGCCTCCGTGACGGTCGTGGACAGTACGCCGTCGTACGAGGTGATCTTGCCGTCGGTGATCTGCAGCAGCTCGGTGGACATGCCGAACTTGTGCGCGAGCGGCTGGAGGAGCTGGGTGCGGACCATCTTCGCCGCGCGTTCCACCGCACCGCCCGACACCCAGGTGTGCCGGCCCCGGCAGCCGGGGCCGGCCGGGGGCTGGTCGGTGTCGACGGGCACCACGTGCACCTCGTCGACGCCGAGGGTCTCCTGGACGATCTGCCGGGCCAGGGTGGCGAAGCCCTGGCCGGTCTCGACGGCCGCGCACAGCACGGTCGCCACACCGCCCTGGACCCGCACGGTGGCCGTGGACACCTCGTCGGCGCCCTCCGCGCCGAGCATGTGCACCATGCCGAGGCCGTAGCCGACGCCCCGGCGCACCGCGCCCGGTTCGCCCGCGCCCTCGGGGCCGCCGGGCAGCAGCCACTCGTCCTCGGGGGTGTCCTTGGGCAGCGGCGGCAGCGGGAAGTCCCGTACCGCCTCGAGGAGTTCGGCGACGGGCGCCGGGCAGGTCACGGTCTGTCCCGTGGGCAGGAGGTCGCCGGTCGCCATGACGTTGCGCATCCGCAGTTCGGCCGGGTCGAGTCCGAGCTTCTTGGCCAGCTTGTCCATCTGCGCCTCGTAGGCGGCGCACACCTGGAGGGCGCCCTCGCCGCGCACATGGCCGGAGGGCGGGTTGTTGGTGCGTACGGCCCAGCCCTCGATGAACGCGTTCGGGACGACGTAGGGGCCGCAGGCGAAGGCGACGGCGGCGGCCAGGGCGTCGGAGGAGGTGTCGGCGTAGGCACCCGCGTCGAGCAGGATCTGCGCCTCGACCTTGACGAGTCGGCCCTCGGCGTCGGCGTGATGGCGGTAGCGCAGCAGAGTGGGGTGGCGGTGGGTGTGGCCGAGGAAGGACTCCTCGCGCGTGGCGGCGAGCTTCACCGGGCAGCCGGTCTTCAGCGCGAGCAGGCCGAGGGGGAGCTGGAAGCTCCGGTCCTCGCGGTCCGCGGTCGCGCCGGGCACCCCGGTGACGACGATTTTCACCCGATCGGGTTCCAGGCCGAACGCGGCGGCGGCGGTGTCCCGGTCGCCGTGCGGGTCGGTGGACGCCAGGTACAGCTCGACGCCGCCGTCCGGCCGGGGCACGGCGAGACCGGCCTCCGCACCTATGGGGGCGGGGTCCTGGCGGCCGACGCGGTACAGACCCTCGACCACGATGTCGCCGGCCGCGTCGGGGTCGCCGTGGCGCAGCGGGATGTGGCGGATCAGATTGCCGTCGGGGTGCAGCGGTTCGGCCTCGAAGGCCTGTTCGGGGTCGATGACCGGGTCGAGCACCTCGTACTCGACGATGACGGCGGCGGCGGCCATCCGCGCGGTGTCGGGGTGGTCCGCGGCGACGGCGGCGAGGGGCTCGCCGTGATGGCGCACGACCTCCGAGGCGAACACCGGACGGTCGGCCGTGCCGCGGCCGTGCGTCGGGGAGCCGGGTACGTCCTCGTGCGTGACCACCGCGCGGACACCGGGCATCTCGCGCGCGTGGGTGGTGTCGATGGACACGATCCGCGCGTGCGGGTGCGGGGAGCGCAGCACGGCCGCCCACAGCAGGCCCTCGGCCCACAGGTCGGCGGCGTACGGGAAGGTGCCCTCGGTCTTGGCGCGGGTGTCCGCGGCCGGGAGGGAGACGCCGAGCCCGTGCGGAACCGGTTCCGGCTCGGGAGCGGTCTCGGTGGCCTGTGCGGTGGTTGCCTCGCTGCTCACGCCTGGCCTCCGTCCTGGCCGTAGGGCTGGTCGTGGGACTGCTCATGGGGGCCGGGGCCGCCGAACGCCGAGGGGTTGACGCCGCCGGCGCCGGGGCCCGCCTGGTGCGGGATGCGGGGCGGGTCCGGCTCCCCGTCGGGATCGTCCTCGGCGGACGCGGAGCGCTCCCGCTCCTCGCGTTCGGCCACGACCTCCTGGACGGCGTCCACCACGCCCCGGTAGCCGGAGCAGCGGCACAGGTTGCCGCACAGTGCCTGGCGGGTCTCCAGGTCGCTGGGGGCGGGGTTGCCCTCCAGGAGGTCGTGCACGGTCATCGCCATGCCCGGTACGCAGAAGCCGCACTGCACGGCGCCGCACCGCGCGAGGGCGCGCTGCACGTCCGAGGGCCGGCCGTCCTGGGCCAGGCCCTCCACGGTACGGACCTCGCTGCCGGCCGCGGTGACGGCCGGGACCAGGCAGGACGCCACGAGCCGCCCGTCGACCTGCACGTTGCAGGCGCCGCACTCGCCCTGCGAGCAGCCGTCCTTGGCGCCGGCCAGGCCGAGCCGCTCGCGCAGCACGTAGAGCAGCGACTCGCCGATCCAGGCGTCGGTGACGGGCCGGTCGGTGCCGTTCACGCGGAGCACGTAGGAGGCGAGGGGGTGGTCGTCGTGGGGGGCGGTCGAAAGGGACGGTTCACCCGGACCGGCATCGGGCTCACCGGGTCCGGCGTCCGGGTCGCCCGGACCGGCGTCCAGGTCACCCGGGCCGGCGTCCGGTGCGCCCGAGTCGTCCCGGCCGCCCGGCGCCGGGACGGCGCGCGGAGCATCGGGCGCGGCCCCGTCGTCCGGGTGACCGCTCCCGTTCGGGGAGCCGCTCCCGTTCGGCGAACCGGCCTCGTCCGGGAAGGCGGCGTCGGCCACGGGCGCGCGCTCGGCGCCGGAACCCGGTCCGGCTTCCCTGCCCGGAGCGGCCCCGGTGCGGGCGGCGAACGGGTCCGCCGGGCCGCCGGTGGCGTCGTGGGTCCCGTGGGCACCCCCGGGAGCCTCCGGGGCACCCTCGGGGGCCTCCGGGGCCTTGGTGGCCTCTCCGGCCGCGGAGGGATTCCCCGCGGCGTCCCGGGCTCCGGTGTGCGGGTGCTCCCGGAGTCCGGCCGGGGCGCCGTCGGCCGCCTCCGCTCCGGACCGCCACCGCTGCTCCTCATGGCCCTCGGCCGGCCACGGCTGGGGCACGCCCGAGGACCGGTGCCCGTGGGGCGCGGACTGCTCCGGCCCGTCGTGGGCGGACGGTCCGCCGTACCCGCCCGCACCGGGCGGCCGTCCAGGCGCGTGGTCCTCGTCCCGGCCGGGTCCCTCCGGGGAACGTGGCCCCGGCTCACCGGGGTGGCCGGGCATGCCGGTGGACTCCCGCGCGGGTGCTTCCTGGGCTGACGACCGGCCGTACTCGCCCACGCCGGACGGATCACCAGGCGCGTGGTCCCCGCCCCGGACGGACCCGTCGTACGGCCGGGGTCCGGCCTCCTGCCGCTCTCGCGCGGGGTCGTACTGGCCGCCCTGCTGCTCGGAGTCCTGCGGCACGCCGGGCACGCCGGGTCCCCATGGCCGGCCGATGGACTGGGTGGTGGCCCAGGGGGCCGGAGCGCCACCCGGCAGGGTGGGCGGAGGAGTACCGCCGCCCCACTGGTCGACCAGGGTGGACGTGGTGAACTCGCCCGATTCGTCCGGCAGGTCACCGTCCGCGACGGGGATCGACCACTGGCCGGTGACGTCCTGGCCCGGCGCGGGGTTCTCCCCGGACGTCCCCTCGACGTTCCACTGCCCGGTGGCGCCGGGGTCGTACGCGAACCGGTCCCCCGCGGCCGGGTCCGTCCCGGCGGTCCGGGGGTCGTGCCACTGGGCGCCGTCGACGGGCGCACCGGGCACGGCCCAGGACCCGGTGGCCGACGGATCGGTGCCCGCGGTGGTCGCGGGGGTGACCGTGATCTGCGGCGGCACATAGCCGTGGCCGGGCGCGGCGAGCGGGGTCTCCATGGAGTCCAGCAGGGCGTCGATGCCCCCCTCGGGGAGGTTCACGAAGGCGGTGGCGCCGTCGTCGTAGTCGCCCTGGGGCAGCGGGTCCCAGCGGCTGCCGCCCGGGGGCCTGCCCTCTCCGTGCTGGTCGTCGGTCACGACAGCGCCCTCCCCAGTGCTCGTCGGGCCAGCGCGGCGACGGTGCGCCGCAGGTGCAGTACCGCGGGCGGAAGCGGTGGGACGGTGCCGTCCTCGCCGGGTGCGGCGTCGGGGATGCAGGCCGCGGCGACGTACTCCCCGAACGCGCTCAGTGCCTCGGGCACGATCGCGCGGTTGTTGTCCCAGTCGATGAGCTGCGCGACCCACTGCTCGGCCTGCAACGGCCTGAGCGGCATCGGCGCGATGGCACCGACGGCGCAGCGCACCCCGCGACGGGCGGGGTCGAGCACGAGGGCGACGGAGGCGACCGCGCGGCCGGGGCCGGTGCGGCCGGTCGCCTTCAGGAAGACCTGGGGGGCGTGCAGCAGCGGCACGCGCACATAGCCGATCAGTTCACCGGGCCGCAGCAGGTCCATTCCGGCCAGCAGGTGCGACACGGGGACCTCGCGGCGCTCTCCGCCCGGGCCCGCGACGACCAGCGTCGCCTCCAGCGCGGCCAGGACGGGCAGCGCGTCCCCGGTGGGGGCGGCGGAGGCGATGTTGCCGCCGAGGGTGCCCGCGTTGCGGATGTGCGGCGGTCCGGCGGCCCGCGCGGAGGCGGCGAGCGCCGGGATGAGGGCGGCGAAGTCGGGGCGGCCCATCCGCGCGTGGGTGAGGCCGGCGCCGAGCAGCGCGTGTCCGTCCAGGTACTGCCAGCCGCGGATCTCGCTGATCCTGCCGAGGCCGACCAGCGCGGCGGGCCTGAGCTGCCCGGAATTCACGGCGGCCATCAGGTCGGTGCCGCCCGCGACGGGCACGGCGGCGGGCATGGCCGTGAGCGCCGCCACGGCCTCGTCCAGGGTCGTGGGCAGCGTCACGGCCTGCGCCGCCTGCGGTGCATGCGTGCTCACAACCGACTGCCCCTTCCCGCTGCCCCACCTGGTCCCACCTGTGCGCCGTACGGTACGTGCTCACAGGGCGGACGTGGCAACTCTGGCACATCTTGGCAGGCGCCGAAGACGGGGGTCCGCTAGGAGGCATTGGCCCACCTCACCCCGGACGGGGGTGATTTCGCCAGGCATCTGCGGCGCGGGGCGCCTTGACACCCTTCAGCGCCCCTTGTGCCTGTATCGCACGATGTGTCCGACCGGGAGCGAACGGACGCGCGCGAGCCGTCCGGCGTCCCGGGCTCACGGACCGCCCGCCCCGGGGCCCGGGGGCGTACGGGCCGGGGACTGCCCCAGGGGGTGCCCGGCGGATCATGCCGGGGACGTGGGGTCCGGCCTGATCCGCCGGGCACCCCCCTAGAGGTTCGGCGGCGGGCCGTCGAGCGGGCGTCCCAGCACGCCCGGACGCCGCTGCCAGGGCAGCGGGCCGGTGGGTGGCCGGTAGGCGACGCCGAGGGCGTCCAGGCGCCGGTAGTGGGCGGTCATCCGCCGTTCGAAGCCGGCGAAGTCCCGGTCGGCGGGGGCGGGCAGATCGCTCCAGGCCACCTCGGCGAGCGCGGCGAGCCGGGGGAAGGTCTGGTAGTCGACGCGCCCCTGGTCCTCCATCACCTCGGTCCACACATTGGCCTGGGTGCCCAGCACCCGCGCGGCCTCCTCGGCCGTCAGCTCCGCCGGTACCGGCTCGAACCGGTAGACGTCCTCCAGGGTGCGCACATATCCGATCGGCACCGGCTCGTCGGGGCCCGCGTCCTGACGGTAGTCCAGGTACACGTACTGCTGGGGGCACATGACCACGTCGTGTCCGGCGCGGGCGGCGGTGACCCCGCCCGCGTAGCCGCGCCAGGAGGACACCGCCGCGTGGGGCGCCAGGCCGCCCTCCAGGATCTCGTCCCAGCCGATCAGCCGGCGTCCCCGTGCGGCGAGCCACCGGTCGAAGTGCCCGATGAACCAGGACTGGAGCGCGTCCTCGTCCGCGAGTCCGAGGTCGCCGATCCGCTTCTGCGCGGTGTCCGACGCACGCCACTGGTCCTTGGGGCATTCGTCGCCGCCGATGTGCACGAACGGCGAGAACGGACCGGCGTCCGCGGGGAACAGTTCCAGGACTTCCTCGAGCACTCCTTCGTAGAAGCGCAGGGTGTCGTCGGTGGGGGCGAGTACGTTCGGATTGATCCCCCAGGTGTCCCAGACGGTCAGGGAGGCGGTGTCGACGACATCGGAGTTGCCGAGTTCCGGATAGGCGGCGATGGCGGCCTGCGAGTGCCCGGGCACGTCGATTTCGGGGACCACGCTGATATGCCGCTCGGCGGCGTAGGCGACGATCTCGCGGATGTCGTCCTGGGTGTAGTGGCCGCCGTGCGGTGTGTCGTCCCACAGCGGTGAGGCGCGGTGGCCGATTTTCGTCCGGGCGCGCCAGGAACCGGTCCCGGTGAGCTCCGGATACCGCCGGATCTCGACCCGCCAGCCCTGATCATCCGTCAGATGAAAGTGGAACACGTTGAGTTTGTGCGCCGCCATCAGATCGAGCTGCCGCAGCACACCGTCCTTGGGCATGAAGTGCCGGGCGACGTCGAGCATCAGTCCGCGCCAGCGGAAACGGGGCGCGTCCTCGATCGTGACGTGCGGCACGGTCCAGACCCGGTCGCGGCGGACCGGAGCCCTGCGGAAGGCGTCGGGGCCGAGAAGCTGGCGCAGCGTCTGCGCGCCCCGGAAGACCCCGGCCGCGCTGCCGCCCTCGAGGAGGACGCCGCTCCCGTCGCTGACGAGGCGGTACTCCTCGGCACCGAGCCCGGGATCGAGCCGGAGTCCGATGCCGTCTTCGCAGGTGTCGTCGAGCTCCCGGCCTTCGCCCAGCGGCAGGCCGGTCGCCCCGCCCAGGACGGTGCGCAGCCAGCGGCCCACGCCCTCCGTCCCGGGGCCGGCGTACAGCTGGGAACGCGCCGTCAGCCGCACGTCGCCGGAGCCGGTGACGACGCTGCGGGGCGCTGGAATCAATGCGGTCACATCAGTCCTTCACCGCGCCGCCCAGTCCGGAGACCAGTCGCCGCTGCACGAGTACGAAGAAGACCAGGACGGGAATCGTCATCACGGTGGAGGCCGCCATGACCCCACCCCAGTCCGGGTCGTCGGGTTTGTAGAAGACCAGCAGCGCCATCGGCAGGGTGGACTGCGAGATGTCGCTGATGATGAACGACTTGGCGAACAGGAAGTCGTTCCAGGTGGAGATGAAGGAGAACACGCTGGTCGCCACGAGGCCCGGCAGGACGAGCGGGAAAAGGATCTGCCAGAGAAAGCGCGCGCGGCTCGCCCCGTCGATGCAGGCGGCCTCCTCCAGCGCCTCCGGAACGGCTTTCACGAACCCCCTGAGCATCCAGATCGCGAAGGGCAGGGAGAAGGCGATGTGGGGCAGGATCAGCGACCACAGCGTGTTCAGCCCGCCGAAGTCCCGCATGGCGAAGAACAGGGGAATCGTCAGCGCCTCCACCGGCACCATCTGGGCCACCAGAAACATGATCAGCAGGGTGGTCCGCATACGGAACCGGAATCGCGTCACGGCGGTCGCGGCGAGAAACGCGATCAGCGCGGAGGCGACCACCACGGCGACCGCGACGACGACACTGTTGAGGAAGTACCGGCCGAATTCCTGCTGCCCGAAAACCCTCCGGAAGGAGTCCAGTGTGGGCGCGAGGGTCCAGGGCCGCGGCTGGGTCGACTCGATCTCCCCGGCCGGTTTGAAGGCGCTCAGGACCATCCAGTACAGCGGGAAGGCGACCACGGCGGCGATCAGCAGCGCCGTCGTCTCGGCGACCGCCCGTCCCGGACGCCGTACGGACCGGCGCGCAGGATTCACCCGGAGTTCCCTGTTCCGACCCACCGGGCTCACAGTTCCTCCCCCTGGCGGCGCAGCAGCCGCAGGTACACCAGCGTCACGGCGAGCAGGATCAGCAGCATCACCACGCCGATCGCGGCGCCGAGGCTGTACTGCGAGGACGCGAAGGCCCGTTGGTAGGCGTAGACGTTCAGGACCAGGTTCTGGCCCGCGATGCCGCCGCCGTTGGTCATGACGTAGATCTGGGTGAACACCTTGAAGTCCCAGATCACCGACTGGATGGTGACCACCACCAGGATGGGCCGGAGCATCGGGGCGAGCACCGAGCGCCAGATCCGCCACTGCGAGGCCCCGTCCAGGGACGCGGCCTCCAGCACCTCGGTCGGTACGGCGCGGATGCCGGCGTAGACCGTCACCATCACGAACGGGAAGGAGCACCACACCACTTCGAGCAGCACCAGGAAGAAGGCGCTGAACCGCCCGTACGTCCAGGCGTGGTCGCCGAGCCCCAGCATCCGGTTGACGGGCCCGAAGTCGGCGTCGAAGAGGAGCAGCCAGACCGTGGAGCCGGTGACCGCCGGGGTCGCCCAGGCGCCGAGCGCGGCCAGCATCAGCGCCGTCCGCGGCACCGCCCGCACGCGGGTGAGCAGCACGGCGAGCGCACAGCCCACGGCCAGCGTGCCGGCCACACAGGCCGCCGCGAACACCACGGTGGCCAGCAGCACCTGCCAGAACTGCTCGTCGCCGAAGAGCTCGGCATAGTTCCCGAACCCCACGAAGGCCGTCGGCTCCCCACCGCTGACCTGCGCCTGGGTGTAGTGGAAGAGCGAGATCAGCCCGAGCTGGTAGACGGGGTAGGCCAGCAGCCCTGCGAGGACCACGAGAGCGGGCGCGAGATAGAGCCACGGGGTGCCCGAACCCGCCCAGCGGGGTGGGGAACCGCGCGAGGAACCACGCAGCACCCGCACCCGTCCGCGTTCCGCGCCCACGGAGCCGACGGGCACCGTCATCCGACGGAGCCGAACGCCGCGTTCATCTTCTTCGCCGCATCCGCAGAGGCATCGGCCACACTCTTCTTGCCGGAGACGATCTCCTGGAACATCGTCGGCAGCACCTGTGACGAGTCGATCTGCGCCCACGCGGGCGAGGCCGGCACGAACTTCGTGTCGGCGGACAGCGTCTCGACGAACGGCTTCACGAAGGCCTCCTTCGCGGCCACCTGCCGGCGGACGTCCGAGAACGTCGGCAGGAATCCCATCGCGTCGAACAGTTCCTCCTGTGTCTCCTTCGAGGCCAGCCGCTTCATCAGGTCGACGGCGAGGGTGCGGTGCGAGGTGGACTTCAGCACGCCGAGGTTGTTCCCGCCGGCGAACGCGGGGGCGATGGACCCGGCCTCGACGCCCGGCAGCGGTACGACGGCGTACTTGCCCCTGACCTTCCCGGCCTCCACGGCCGCGTGGCTGAAGTCGCCGGCGATCGCCATGCCGGCCTGGCCCGCGGCGAAGGCGGTCACCGTGTCGTTTCCGGTCATCCCGGCGCACTTGGCGGCCGGGCAGTTGTCGTCCCCGAAGAGCGAGGTGTACGCCTCGATGCCCTTGCGGGAGTCGGCGCTGTCGATGACGGAGGCGTACGAACCCCCCTTACCGGCGGCGAGTTCGCCGCCGTGGGCCCAGATGAAGGGCATCGCACCGTAGGTGTAGGCGCCACCGACCGCGATGCCGTACATCCCGGGCTCCGCGGCCCGGATCTTCTTGGCGGTGGAGATCAACTCGGCCTGGGTCCGGGGGACGTCGAGGCCGAGTTCGTCGAAGACGTCGGTGCGGTAGTACAGCGCGCGGACGCCGACGAAGTACGGGGCTCCGTAGACCTTGCCGTCGACGGTGACCGACTGCCGTGCGGTGGGGTCGGTGTCGTCGGCCTCGTCCCAGGCGGTGAACTCCTCGGTGAGGTCGGCGAGTCCGCCGTCCTGCACATAGCCTGCGGTGTCCGTGTTGCCGTACTCGATGAGGTCGGGCGCGGACTTCGGGTCGTTGAAGGCGGCCTTGATGCGCTGGGCGCGGGTCTCCACGGGTATGTACTCGACGGTGACCTCGGTGTCCTCGTGCGCCTTCTCGAACTCGGCGAGGACGGAGTCGACGAGCTGTGCCTTGGGGTCGTTGTTGACCTCCTGGAAGAGCCAGACGCGCAGGGTGCCGGTCTTCTCGTCCTTGTCGGAGGAGGAGTCGCCGGAGGTCTGGGGGGTACAGGCGGCGGTGGCGAGGACGGCCGCGACGGCGACCGTACGGGCGGACAGCTTCATGGAATCGCTCCTCCGAACGCGTTGCAACATACGCAATATCGGTTTCGCTGTGCACAACACACCGGAGGCTAGGGACTCGGTGAACCGCGCCACAAGAGGTCTCAACCACTCCGTGACCGACCGACGCACCCTGTGCAACGCACGGACAGCGCAAAGGCCCCCAGGAGCGCGCAAAGCACACCTGGGGGCTCGGGCCTGTCCGGCGGATCAAGTCGGAGGAAAGCTACGGGGCCTTGCAGCCCAGGTGAGCGGGGTCTGGTGCGTGCAGCTGCAAGGCGGAGGAGGGAGTCGACGCGATGGGGGTCCCCCCACTCGAGCGAAGCCGAGAGTGGGGGAGTCGGCGAGTGACGACAACGCCGCAGATGGGCGTGCCAGACCCCGCGTCTTTGGCATGATCCGCCGGACAGGCCCTGGGACAGGTCCGGGCCGGCGGAGGGAGGGGGACGCTACTTGTCGCCCTTGCCCTTGTCGTCGTCACCGGAGCCCATGGATTCGTAGATCTCCTTGCACATGGGGCAGACCGGGTACTTCTTCGGGTCACGGCCGGGTACCCAGACCTTGCCGCACAGCGCCACGACGGGCGTGCCGTCGAGGGCGCTCGCCATGATCTTGTCCTTCTGGACGTAGTGGGCGAAGCGCTCGTGGTCACCGTCGCCGTGGGAGGTCTGCGGCGTCGGCTCGACGAGGGTCCCCGTACCTGTCCCGCGCTCGGGCTCAAGAGTGCTCATAAGAGCCAAGGGTACTGAAGCCCACCCGCATCAGTTGAGCGAAGGGTCGTCCGGATAGGTGGCCACCATCGCCAGCTCGCTGCGCTGGCGGCGCAGCACCGCGCGCCAGAGCCGCTCCGGGGACGGGGAGGAGACGTCACCGGGCTCGGACTCCACGACGTACCAGGCGCCGTCCACCAGCTCGTCCTCCAGCTGGCCGGGGCCCCAGCCGGCGTATCCGGCGAAGATGCGCAGGGAGCCGAGGACGGAGGCGAGCAGCTCCGGCGGGGCCTCCAGGTCGACCAGCCCGATCGCGCCGTGCACCCGCCGCCAGCCCAGCGGCGCGGTCTCCCCGGCCGCCCCGCCCGGGACGACGGCGACACCGAGTGCGGAGTCCAGCGACACCGGGCCGCCCTGGAAGACCACACCGGGTTCACCGGCCAGCTCCGCCCAGCCCTCCAGGATGTCGCCCACGTCCACCGGCGTCGGGCGGTTGAGGACGACACCGAGGGAGCCCTCCTCGTCGTGGTCGAGAAGGAGCACCACCGCGCGGTCGAAGTTCGGGTCCGCCAGGGCGGGAGTGGCCACGAGCAGCCGCCCTGTGAGCGAGGACACCTCGGTCATGCCAGACATGATCCCGCATTCGCCCTTCGTGCGGGGAGGCAATGGGGGCACGGGGGTGAACACGGCCGCGCATCCGATGGAGCCCCCTGGTGAAGCCTCGTTCCAGGGGTGGCGCCGGGGGGCGGGAGGGCGGACGGGTGCACGCCGGGCGCACGGGAAAACGGCGGTGACCCGGTGTGGCCGACGCGGAACCGTTCGTGTTGTGACAGAGCCATGACGTTTCCCGTCCGTCCGCGGGCTTACTTATGAGGGGGCGGGGGCGATTACCCTGTGGCTTCAGGCCCTGCCCCCCTCTCCACGGAACGCGAGATTCATGACCGTCAACGACGATGTCCTGCTGGTCCACGGCGGAACCCCGCTGGAGGGCGAGATCCGTGTCCGCGGTGCGAAGAATCTCGTACCGAAGGCCATGGTCGCGGCGCTGCTGGGCAGCGGACCGAGCCGCCTGCGCAACGTTCCGGACATCCGCGACGTGCGGGTCGTACGGGGTCTGCTGCAACTGCACGGCGTGACGGTCCGCCCGGGAGACGAACCGGGCGAACTGATGCTCGATCCCACGCATGTGGAGAGCGCCAACGTCGCCGACATCGATGCCCACGCCGGCTCCTCCCGGATCCCGATCCTGTTCTGCGGCCCGCTGCTGCACCGGCTCGGGCACGCCTTCATCCCGGGTCTGGGCGGCTGCGACATCGGCGGCCGGCCCATCGACTTCCACTTCGACGTGCTGCGGCAGTTCGGCGCGACCATCGAGAAGCGGGCGGACGGCCAGTACCTGGAGGCCCCGCAGCGGCTGCGCGGCACCAAGATCCGGCTGCCGTACCCGTCCGTCGGCACGACCGAGCAGGTGCTGCTCACGGCGGTGCTCGCGGAGGGCGTCACCGAGCTGTCCAACGCGGCGGTGGAGCCGGAAATCGAGGACCTGATCTGCGTCCTGCAGAAAATGGGCGCGATCATCGCCATGGACACCGACCGGACCATCCGCATCACCGGTGTGGACAGGCTTGGCGGCTACACCCACCGCGCCCTGCCGGACCGGCTGGAGGCCGCCTCGTGGGCGTCCGCCGCGCTGGCCACCGAGGGCAACATCTACGTCCACGGCGCCCAGCAGCGCTCGATGATGACGTTCCTGAACACCTATCGGAAGGTCGGCGGCGCCTTCGAGATCGACGACGAGGGCATTCGTTTCTGGCACCCCGGCGGGCAGTTGAAGTCCATCGCGCTGGAGACGGACGTGCACCCCGGCTTCCAGACCGACTGGCAGCAGCCCCTGGTGGTCGCCCTGACCCAGGCGACAGGTCTGTCGATCATCCACGAGACGGTCTACGAGTCCCGCCTCGGATTCACCTCCGCGCTCAACCAGATGGGCGCGCACATCCAGCTGTACCGGGAGTGCCTGGGCGGTTCCGTCTGCCGCTTCGGCCAGCGCAACTTCCTGCACTCGGCGGTCGTCTCGGGCCCGACTCGTCTCCAGGGCGCCGACCTGGTCATCCCCGACCTGCGCGGCGGCTTCTCCTACCTCATCGCCGCCCTCGCCGCCCAGGGCACCTCCCGCGTCCACGGCATCGGCCTGATCAACCGCGGCTACGAGAACTTCATGGAGAAGTTGATGGAGCTGGGCGCGAAGGTCGAACTCCCGGGCAAGGCGCTCGGCTGACGGGACCTCTCACCTGACGAGACCTCACCACGAACGCCGATGGGGCGGCTACCCGGATCCGGGTGACCGCCCCATCGGCGTAGGTGGAAGCGCCCCACAGGGGCGCGAGGAACTGCGCGACCCACCACAGCGGACCCGCAGCCGCCCCCGGCGCCGAGCCTGAACGGCGCCTGCGCGCCCTTACTTGCCCTTGGCGGCTTCCTTGAGCTTCGAGCCCGCGGAGACCTTCACGCTGTATCCCGCGGGAATCTGGATCGGCTCACCCGTCTGCGGGTTGCGCGCCGTCCGAGCGGCCCGGTGGGTGCGCTCGAAGGTCAGGAAGCCGGGGACGGTGACCTTCTCGTCGCCCTTGGAGACGATGTCGCCGACGACCTCGGCGAACGCGGCCAGCACGGCGTCGGCGTCCTTGCGGGTCACCTCGGCGCGGTCGGCCAGCGCGGCCACCAGCTCACTGCGGTTCATGTTCTTACTCCCGTGTTCTTCTTGCCGTTGAGGCGTGCCACGCGGCGGAGCCGCATGTCGGGCACGGCGAAGCCGATGCTGCCAGGTTCCTCGGTGAGTCCCCGGACCCGGGTCCGTCGTCAGACCCTCGCGCCCAGGGACGCATCCTGCCCCTACCTGCGGCGGTAATGCCAATCCGGCACCCGCAGGAGTCGTGTAGAACACCCGAGGGAGTCACACGAAGAACGCCACGGGCTCGCCGCGGTGACGCTCCGTCCGCTTCCGGCAGCGGACAGCAGGGGCCGGAGCCCGGGTCTGGCCGCCACGATAGAGGGCGGCCAGGACCTACGGGTTCCACGACGCGCCGGTTCAAACCGGGCGTGGTGATCCTCACAGCCCTCGTGCGGCAAGGTCGCTACGCCCCCGCGGCCTTCGCCGCGTCGCGCACCGCGCCGGCGACCGCCCCCGCGACCTTGTCGTTGAACACACTGGGGATGATGTAGTTCGGGTTGAGCTCGTCCTCGGTCACCACATCGGCCAGCGCCTGCGCGGCGGCCAGCATCATCTCGGTGCTGACGGCGTGGGACTGCGCGTCCAGCAGGCCGCGGAAGACACCCGGGAACACCAGTACGTTGTTGATCTGGTTGGGGAAGTCGGAGCGGCCGGTGGCCACAACGGCCGCCGTCTGCCGGGCGATTGCCGGGTCGACCTCGGGGTCGGGGTTCGCGAGCGCGAACACGACGGCACCCTCGGCCATCGCGGCGACGTCCTCGCCGTCGAGGACGTTCGGGGCGGAGACGCCGATGAAGACGTCCGCGCCGCGCACGGCCTCCTTCAGCGTGCCGGTGAGGTTCTCGGGGTTGGTGTTGTCGGCGATCCAGCACAGGGCGGATCCGGGGGCGGCGTCCACCAGGTCCTCGCGGCCCGCGTGCACCACACCGTGGATGTCGGCCACCACGGCGTTCTTCACACCGGCGGCGAGCAGCAGTTTCAGGATGGCCGTGCCGGCCGCGCCCGCGCCGGACATCACGACGCGAATGCTGTCGATCGACTTCCCGGTGACCCGCAGCGCGTTGGTGAGCGCGGACAGCACGACGATCGCGGTGCCGTGCTGGTCGTCGTGGAAGACGGGGATGTCGAGCGCCTCGCGCAGCCGGGCCTCGATCTCGAAGCAGCGCGGCGCGGAGATGTCCTCCAGATTGATGCCGGCGAAGCCCGGGGCGATGGCCTTGACGATCTCCACGATCGCGTCGGTGTCCTGGGTGTCCAGACAGAGCGGCCAGGCATCGATGCCGGCGAACCGCTTGAACAGGGCCGCCTTGCCCTCCATGACCGGCAGCGCGGCCTTGGGGCCGATGTTGCCCAGGCCCAGTACGGCGGAGCCGTCGGTCACGACCGCAACCGAGTTGCGCTTGATGGTGAGGCGGCGGGCGTCCTCGGGGTTCTCGGCGATCGCCATGCAGACCCGGGCCACACCGGGCGTGTAGATCATGGAGAGGTCGTCACGGTTGCGGATGGGGTGCTTCGACGCCATCTCGATCTTGCCGCCGAGGTGCATCAGGAACGTACGGTCGGAGACCTTGCCCAGGGTGACACCCTCGATACCGCGCAGTTGTTCGACGATCTCGTCGGCGTGCGCGGTGGAGGTGGCCGCGATGGTGACGTCGATGCGGAGCCGTTCGTGTCCTGACGCCGTCACGTCGAGGCCCGTCACCGAGCCTCCGTGGGACTCGACTGCCCCGGTGAGCTGGGAGACCGCGCTTCCCCCCGCGGGCACCTCCAGCCGGATGGTCATCGAGTAGGAGACGCTGGGCGCCGTTGCCATGGCCGACTTCCTCTGCTTTAACCGTGTCGCGAAATGTGCCGTCCGATCGTCGCACCTACCGCTCGGTACGAGGTAGCCGTCCGGGATTGCGGACGTTTTGTTCACCGGTGCACGGGGTAACGCGGACAACGATTTCCATCATACGAAGGACGGTCGGACAAGCGGACAACGAGAGAGGCCCACGTCACTCAGATGTGACGTGGGCCTCTCGCACACTTGATGACACCGACCCGCCATGCTCGCCTCGCGGCAAGTGGTCGCTCGTAGCGACGAAGGTTGGGCCCGGGGGCTTGGATCGGGCCGGTGCCACACCCAGGCTAACAAACGGATGCCATAGGACCATTCCCCCGGCACAAGCGCTTTATCCGGATCTCCGGTGTCCTCAGTCCCTCAGCAGATCGGGCACCCCTTCGGCGTCCGGTTCGTCGCGGTCCGCCGAGACCACCGTCAGCTGCTGCGTAGCCCGCGTCAGGGCGACGTACAGCACGCGCAGGCCGGCGGGGGACTCATCGGCGATCTCGGCGGGAGAGACGACGATCGTCGCGTCGTACTCCAGGCCCTTGGCCTCCAGGCTGCCGAGCGCCATCACGCGATCGCCGAGCCCGTGGAGCCAGCGCCGGGCCTCCTCCCGGCGCTGCATGGCGACGACCACGCCGACGGTGCCGTCCACCCGGTCCAGCAACCGGGCGGCCTCCGCGCGCACGGTCCGGCCCAGCGCGCCCCCCGCGCTTCCCGGGTCCCCCGGGCCGCCGGAGCCGCGCGCGACGGCGAACCGGGGCTCGACGCCCGTGGACCGCACGGCCCTCGGCGACTCGGAGCCGGGCATGGCCAGGGCGAGCACCTTCGACGCCAGCTCGGCGATCTCCGCCGGGTTGCGGTAGTTCACGGTGAGCTCGAAGCGGCGGCGCGGGCGACTGCCCAGGGCCTCGTCACGGGCCTGGGCGGCCTCCTCGGGGTCCGACCAGGAGGACTGGGCCGGATCGCCCACCACCGTCCAGGTGGCGTGCCGGCCGCGGCGGCCGACCATGCGCCACTGCATGGGGGTGAGGTCCTGGGCCTCGTCGACGATGACGTGGGCGTACTCGACGCGCTCCTGGGCGAGCCGCTCGGCCCGCTCACGCTGGGTCTCCTCACGCACCGGCATCAGCTCCTCCAGGCCGGTGAGCTGGTCCAGCGGGTCGAGCTCGCGCTTCTTGCGGGGGCGGGCCGGGGCACCGAGCACGGCCTGGAGTTCGTCGAGCAGCGCGATGTCGTGCACGGAGCGCCCCTCCCGCCTCAGCGAACGGGCGACCCTGCGCACCTCGCCGGGGTTGAGGATCCGGCGGGCCCAGCGGCCGAGGCGCCGCTCGTCGGCCATGGCGTCCAGCACGGCGGCCGGGGTCAGCTCGGGCCACCACGCGTCGAGGAAGGCGGTGAAGTCGTCCTCGGAGGTGATGTCCTCGTCGAAGGAGGAGCGCAGCTCGGCGGCCAGCTCCGGGTCGGTGTGCCGGTGCCCGGCGCCGGAGCGCCCCCACAGGGCGTCGAGGAGCAGCTTGCGGGCGCGGGGGCGCAACAGGTTGACCGGGGCGGTGCCACCGAGGGCGGTACGGCGGATGTCCGCCAGTTCCGCCGCCTCCAGCTCCAGCCGCCGGCCGAAGGCGACGACCCGCAGCCGCTGCGGTGAATCGTTCATCTCCAGTGCGCCGCGTGCGGCCTTCCGCAGCACCTTCAGCATGCGGTACGAGCCCTTGGCGCGGGCCACCGCCGGCGCGTCGTAGACCGTCGCCTCGGCGCCGTCGACCAGGGAGCCGATGGCGCGGATGGCGACCTGGCCCTCCTCGCCGAGGGAGGGCAGCACGCCCTCGGTGTAGGCGACCAGGAGCGGGGTGGGCGAGACGATCAGGATGCCGCCCGCGTACCGGCGCCGGTCCTGGTAGAGGAGGTAGGCCGCGCGGTGCAGGGCGACGGCGGTCTTGCCGGTGCCGGGGCCGCCCTCGACGTACGTCACGGAGGCGGCGGGGGCGCGGATCACCAAATCCTGCTCGGCCTGGATGGACGCGACGATGTCGCGCATGGTGTGGGTACGGGCCTGGCCGAGCGCGGCCATCAGGGCGCCGTCGCCGATCACCGGCAGTTCACGGCCGTCCAGGGAGGCCCTCAGCTCGGGGCGCATCAGGTCGTCCTCGACGCCCTGGACCCGGCGGCCCTTGGACCGGATGACGCGGCGCCGCACGACCCGGCCGGGGTCGACCGGGGTGGAGCGGTAGAAGGGCGCGGCGGCGGGGGCCCGCCAGTCGATCACCAGCGGCGCGTAGTCCGCGTCGAGGACGCCGATCCGGCCGATGTGCAGGGTCTCGGCGATGTCGGCGGTGTTGTCGGGCCTGATGGCCCCCTCGGCGGGCTCCACGGCGGTGTACGCGCCGTCGGGGCCCTTCTTGCCGTCCTTGCCGGGCAGCAGGTCGATCCGGCCGAAGAGGAAGTCCTCGTACTCGTTGTTCAGCCGGTTGAGGTGGATGCCGGCCCGGAAGACCTGGGCGTCCCGTTCGGCGAGGGCGCCGGGCGTGCCGACGTGGCCGCGCCGGGCGGCGTCGCGCATGAGGAACTCCGCCTCGTGGATCTTCTCCTCGAGGCGGACGTACACCCGGTCCAGGTGTTCCTGTTCGACTCGGATCTCGCGGTCCCGAACGGAGTCGTGAACCGGTTCGACCGCGGATTGCTGTGGAGCCTGAGCGGCCACCGGGCCCCCTTCTGACGTGCTGGGCAGCCGTCAACCGTACGCGAAGGAGGCACCTGTCGGCTACGGGCCCGCCCGGCGGACCCCCTGCCGGGCGGGACGACCCGAGATCCGGGGCCCCGAACCGCTCCGGATCGACGGACCAACGGGGCCCGCGAACCGGTCTGGCTCGCCGGATTGACGGGGCTCGCGAGCCAGGCCGGAACGATGTACCTGACCTGACTGGCCCCGCGAACCAGGCCGGACCGGCGGACCTGGCAGGACCCGCGGCCCGTACGCACCCACCGACCGGCCGGGGACCCGCAGCCCCGCAGACCCGCAGACCCGCAGACCCGCAGACCCGCAGACCCGCAGGAGCGATACCCCCCAGCCCGATGCCGGGACCGCACCGGCAGCACACCCACCGACCAAGCGGGGACCCTCAGACCCGCAGGAACGGTACCCCCGGCCCGGTGCCGGCCCGCACCGGCGGCGCACCGTGCCGAAGACGGCGGGACCCCGCACGTTCCCCGGGACCCGGCGTCGGGCCCGTACCGGCAGCGCACCCTGCCGAAGACCGCGGGACCCCGCACGCCGCAGCCCGGGACCGTACCTCCGCCCACCGTGCCGGAGGGCGCGGGACCCGCGCGTTCTCCCCACCGCCCGAGGGGTGTGGGAGGGGACGCGTCGGCCTCGCTCACGGCTCACCGGCGCCACCGGCGCCTGCGGGAGCCGCCCGTCCTGCCTGATCCGCCGGAAGGCCTATGCGTCGACCTCGACGAGGAGGTCGCCCCCGGGGGTCATGATCTGGAAGTGGTCGATCTCGTTCGGCGCGAAGGCCGCGCCGCCCTGGACGTAGAGGGGCTGGCGGGCCTTGTCCGACTTGGCGTCGGGCAGGCCGTAGCCCTCGCCGGGCACGGACCAGGAGTTCGCCGTCTCGCGCTCGCCGTTCTTGCCGACGACGATCAGCGAGCACTTCTGCTTGCCCCTGACGTTCTTCACCTCCGTGACGATCTCGGTGCCCCAGAGCTTCTTCTCCAGGGCCACGGTCGCGGTGACCTGCGTCTCGGGGTCGGTCGCCGTGATCTTGTCGGAGATCTTGTCGAAGGCGTCCTTGGCGGGGTTGGCCGCGAGCGTCTGGTTGGTGCCGCCCCCGCCACCCGACTCGCTGTCACCGCCACTCGCCGCCACGGCGACGAACGGACCGCTCACGATCAGCGCGCCCGCGGCGGCCACCATGTAGAAGTTGCGGCGGCGCTTCCTGGCACGGCGCTCGGCGACCTCGTCGACCAGCTTCTCCACCACGCGGGGCGAGGGTCTGGCGGACAGGGACTCGCCCAGCGCGGGCGTCCCGGTGTCGGGCAGGTCCGCGAGGGCCGCCAGCATGGGTTCCATGCCGGCGAGTTCGTCGAGTTGTTGGGCGCACCACTCGCACGCCGCGAGGTGCGCCTCGAACTCGGTCGCTTCGGCGTCGTCGAGGATGCCGAGGGCGTAGGCGCCGACGGTCTCGTGCTCGTTCGGCACCGGTGATCCCTCCATGGCACCAGACATACCCGTACCGCCTGTGCCGAATCCCTGGTTTCCCCCGTACACACTCATCACGCCGTCACCCCCCGCTCCTCCAGAGCCAGCTTCATCGACCGCAGGGCGTAGAAGACCCGGGAACGGACGGTGCCGCTCGGTATGCCGAGTGTCTGTGCCGCCTCATTGACGGTACGCCCCTTGAAGTACGTCTCGACGAGGACCTCCCGGTGGGCCGGGGTCAGGTCGTCGAGCGCGTCCGACAGCGTCATCAGCCACAGCGCCTTGTCGATCTCGTCCTCCGCGGGGATGACCTCCAGCGGCGACGGATCGACCTCCTGCGGCCGGGCCTGCCGGCTGCGGTGGCCGTCGATGACGATGCGCCGGGCGACCGTCACCAGCCAGGGGCGTACCGAACCGGTCGCCCGATTGAGCTGACCGGCGTTCTTCCAGGCACGGATGAGCGTCTCCTGGACGACGTCCTCGGCGCGTTGCCGGTCTCCGGCGACCAGCCGCAGGACGTAGGCCAGCAAAGGCCCCGCGTGCTCGCGATACAGCGCACGCATCAACTCCTCATCGGGTTCTGAGGGCTGTGAGGACATGCGATGTCGGGCCCTCGACCCACGTTCATTGGCCACGGCCGCATCCTTGCGCACGCCCACCTCCGGTGTCCGGGGGATCCCCCAGTCGGTCGCTCGACAACCGGTACGGACGGTGGGCGTTGGGTGTTCAAAGAAAGTCGGCGGTTTTCTGCGGGACGGCACGACGAGCGGGACATGAGACCACATTCCCCCTGCTACTTCTTTACATTTCCGACACAGCGACAGGGACGGCCCCTCGCCCGCGGAGCGAGGAGGGCCGGCAGAGGTGTAACGGAGATCACTCCGGCAATTTTCGCGCCGTTCGGCGCACGGAAGCCGCATATGCCGCAAGCAACTTGAGCCGGACACTCCCTCAGACGTGTTCTCCGTCACGCGCCCTGGCTCGCCCTCAGGTGCGGGCTCAGGTGCCGGCTCAGGTGCTCAGGTGCTCAGGTGCGGGCGAGGGCCGCGCGACGGCGGTGACGGGCCACGCGCTCACGGTTGCCGCACACCTCGCTGGAGCACCAACGCCGCCTGCGGCCCCGGGAGGTGTCCACGTAGACGATGGGGCAGTTGTCGCCCTCGCACTGCCGGAGACTCGCGCGGGCGACCGGGTCGGTGAGCAGGTCCACCGCGTCCCGCGCGACCGCCGCGAGCAGCGCGGCCCGGCCGGGCGGGCCGTCGAGCCGGCGCACCAGCGTGCCGTCCTCGCCGGGCACCGCGCGGGGCGCGGGGGGTGCCGCGCGGGCGAGTTCGTTCACCCGGGCGAGGGCGAGATCGTACGCGGCGACACCGGGCGCCGGCCGGTCGCGGACCAACGGGGCGAGCTGCCCGCGCAGTTCACGGAAGGCCACCAGCCAGGAGGTGTCCGCGTGGGCCAGTGTGGTGTCCTGGGGCACGAGCCCGGAGCCGCGGATCCAGGCGCGCAGCACCGCCGCGGAGTCGAGCCGTTCCTCGGGATGGGCGGTCGCGAGGAGATCCAGGCAGACCCGCCCGGTGTCGAACCTCAGCTCGTAGGACGCCGTGACCGTACCCAGTGCCATGTTCCTGCCACCGCCTAGGTTGGCCCCGCGCGGGGGCCGGTGAGCGATCCGGGAAACCGTTCTCCTCCCACAGTGCCCGCCCGCCACGGCCCCCGGAACCCCCCGTGCTCAGTCGTCCCCGTACTTGGACTCCAGGGCCGGGTCCAGGGCGAGGCGGTACCCGCGTTTGACGACCGTCTGGATCAGCTTCGGCGCGCCGAGGGCGGAGCGCAGGCGGGCCATCGCGGTCTCCACCGCGTGCTCGTCACGGCCGGTTCCCGGCAGGGCGCGCAGCAGCTCCGCGCGGGAGACGACCCAGCCGGGCTGCCGGGACAGCGCCCGCAGCAGGGACATCCCGGCCGGCGGTACGGGTCGGAGCGCGCCGTCCACCAGGGCCGCGTGCCCCCGGATCTCCAGCCGGTGGCCGGCGACCGGCAACGCGCGGGACCGCGCGGGCAGTTCCCGGCAGAGCACCTGCACCAGCGGGCCGAGCCGGAAGCGTTCGGGCTGCACCGTGTCGATCCCGCGGGCCTGCAACGGCAGTGCGGTGACCGGGCCGACGCAGACGGCCAGCACATCGTGGCCGAGCGCGGTGAGCAGGTCGTCGAGCAGTCCGCGCTCCTCCGCGCGGGACAACAGGGACGCGGCGGCGGGCGCGCTGGTGAAGGTGACCGCGTCCAGGGCGCGGGCGACGCATCCGTCGATGAGACGGTCGACGGGACCGAGGTCCTCCGGGGGCAGCCACCGGTAGACCGGCACCCCCACCACCTCCGCTCCCCCGGCCCGCAGCGACTCCACGAACCCGGGCAGCGGTTCACCGTGCAGCTGTACGGCGATCCGCAGTCCGTCCACGCCCTCCTCCAGGAGCCGGTCGAGCACCTCGGCCATGGACTCCGACGCCGGTGACCACTCCTCGGTCAGTCCTGCGGCCCGGATCGCGCCCTTCACCTTGGGCCCGCGCGCCAGGATCCGCACCCCGCGCAGCCGCGCCAGCAGGTCCTCACCCAGCCCCCAGCCGTCGGCGGCCTCCACCCAGCCCCGGAAGCCGATGGCGGTGGTGGCGACCGTGATGTCGGGGGCCTGCCCGATGATGTCCTTGGTCGCGGTCAGCAGTTCGCTGTCGTCGGCGAGCGGCACGATCCGCAGCGCCGGGGCGTGCAGCACCGCGGCTCCCCGCCGCTCCAGCAGCGCGCCCAGCTCGTCGGCGCGGCGCGCCGCGGTCACCCCCACGGTGAACCCCGCGAGGGGACCGTGCTTCGGTGGCTGCTCTTGTTCGTCGTACATGGCTCTCGTCCCGCTCGGGTCGGCGTACCGCGAGGAGGTGCGACTCCACCTCCCGTGCCGGCCGAGCCTGTCAACGATCCATGACAGGCTCGGTTCGGCTTCGTGTCACCAGTGTTACGTCATGCGCCGTCACACTTCGGCGTAGCTGAGCTGCGGCTTCTTCTCCGGGGTGGCATCCGTGTCCCTGGGCCGGGCCGCCGGGCGGCGCAGGTATACGGCCCAGGTGACCACGAAGCAGACCGCGTAACAGGCGAGGAACGCGACGAACGCACCGGTGCCGGAACCGTAGGAGAGGAAGGACTGGCGGAAGGCCAGGTTGATACCCACCCCGCCGAGCGCGCCCACCGCGCCGATCAGCCCCATGGCCGCCCCGGACAGCCGCCGCCCGTACGCCGCGGCCTCCTCTCCCCGGAGCCCCCGGGCCAGCGCCTTCGCCTGGAAGATGCCGGGGATCATCTTGTACGTCGACCCGTTGCCGAGACCGGTCAGCACGAACAGCACCACGAACGCGACGGTGAACAGGGCCAGTGACTTCTGCATGGAGGCGACGACCAGCACGGCCGTCGCCGCGCCCATCGCGACGAAGTTCCACAGCGTGATCCGTGAGCCGCCGTACCGGTCGGCGAGCCATCCGCCGACCGGACGGATCAGGGAGCCGAGCAGCGGCCCGATGAAGGTGACGTAGGCGGCTTCGAGCGGAGTGCGGTCGAACTGGTTCTGCAGCACCTGCCCGAAGGCGAAGCTGTAGCCGATGAACGAGCCGAACGTGCCGATGTAGAGGAAGGACATGATCCAGGTGTGCGCGTCCCGCACCGCGTCCTTGGCCGCACCGGTGTCGTTCCGCACCGAGGCGAGGTTGTCCATGTACAGGGCGGCGAGCACGGCGGCGACGATCAGCGGGATGTAGAGGCCGAGCAGCACCCGCGGTCCCCCGCTCGCGCCGATGATGGCAAGGGCCGCGATCTGGATCACCGGCACGCCGATGTTGCCGCCGCCGGCGTTCAGTCCGAGCGCCCAGCCCTTCTTCCGCAGCGGGAAGAAGGCGTTGATGTTGGTCATCGAGGAGGCGAAGTTGCCGCCGCCGATCCCGGCCAGCAGGCCGACCAGCAGGAACGTGGAGAAGGAGGTGCCCGGCTCCATCACGGCGAACGCGGCGACGGTGGGAACCAGCAGCAACGCGGCGCTGATCACCGTCCAGTTCCGGCCGCCGAAGACCGCGACGGCGAAGGTGTACGGGATCCGGACCACGGCGCCGACGAGCGTCACCATCGACGTCAGCAGGAACTTGTCGGCCGGGGTGAGGCCGTATTCCGGGCCCATGAAGAGCACCAGCACGGACCACATCGTCCAGACGGAGAAGCCGATGTGCTCGGACAGCACGGAGTAGAGCAGATTGCGCCGGGCGATCTTCTCTCCGGTGCGGTTCCAGAAGGTCTCGTCCTCCGGATCCCACTGCTGGATCCAGCGGCCGCTGGGCGCTGTCATGGGGCCTCCACTGTTCTCCGGGCGGGGCGCGGACGGGTGCCGCGAGGGGATGGTCCCGAAGGTAGGGAGGGAGAGTTTCCGCGCCGTGGCACGCGGTGACCGGCAGGGAACGTTGCGCTCACCCGTAATCGGGGCGGGGTGAGAGGTGTCCGGTGCCGGGCGCGGGCGTCGGCGTGAGGTTCAGGGGCGCGGGGGCTGCCAGTGGGGGTTCTGCTGGAGGTTCTGCGGGGCCTGGAACCCGGGCGGCTGGGCGGACTGCCCGTACGGGGGCTGGGGCTGGGGCTGGGGAGGGCCGTAGGAGCCGGGTACCTGGGCCGGGGTGCCGTACGGGCCGGGGGCCGGCTGGGCGTACGGCATCGGAGGCTGGTGGGGCTGCTGGAACTGGTGGCCGTAGCCGGGCGCGGGCGCGGGTGTGGGCATCCCCGGGACCGGGGCGCCGTACGGTCCGCCGCCGAAGGGGTTGCCATAGCCCGGTATCCCGCCCGGGGGCAGGTATCGCACCCGGCCGCGCCCGTCCGTCAGGGGAACGAATCCGGCCGCCTGGAGCCGGGCCGCGAACTTCGCGTTGCGCTTGCGGGTGACGACCAGGCCAACGCCGAGGACGGCCATGAGGACCAGCCAGAACACGCCCGCGATGACGAGGCCCGCGGACTCGTCCTCGAACCGGATGGCCATGGCCCCGCAGCCGATGGTGGCGGCGACGGCCCCGATCGCCATCCGCTTCTCGGCACTCTTGCCCGTGAGGTCGAAATTGATGCGGGCCTTGAGGAGTTCGAGGGCGTCCGGCACGAGGGGCGGCACCGACACCCCGTCGCCGGCGTTCGGGTACTGCGCCCAGTTCTGCGCGGCGCGGGCCCGCGCCTGGGGGCCGGGGTCGGGCACGATCAGCATCGTCAACTGGCCGTTGCTTCCGCCGCCCTGCCGTACATCCGCATACTCGTAGCCGAACTGCTGGGCGATGAAGGCGAGTCGGGCGAGCTTCTTCACGGATGCCATCGGACTCGTGAGCTCGACCGGCTCCCCGCTCGCCATCAACCGCAGCATCCTCCGCGTCTGCCGCTTACTCATCCGCCCTCGCCCCCTGGTCCCACCGTTCACTTCCGCAACAGCGGCAGTCTCGCATGCCCGCCCACTTCGAACCAGAGCAGCTTCCCGGCCCCTCGCCCCGGCCCGTCGTCACCGAGCACCCAACCACCCCAGGAGTCGGCGTACTCCCGCACAAGGCCCAGCCCACGCCCGGATTCGGCACCGGACGGAGCGAGCGGCACGGTGTCACCGCCGGACCGGTCGAACGGGGCTGGAATGCGGGGATCGCTGTCCCACACCCCGACGCGCAACCGCCCTCCGCCCAGCCCCGTGAGCCGCAGGGAGGCGGGTCCGTTGGTGTGCCGGTAGGCGTTGGTGACCAACTCCGACGTCAGCAACTCCGCGGCATCGGCGACGTCCTGCATCCCGTGCCCGTCGAGCGCTGCCCGCATCGTCACACGTGCGACGCGTACCGCGCGGGGGTCATGGGGGAGGCGAAGGGCGTACACCCAAGGGTGGGGCGGGGCTACGGTGACCATGGTTGTCTCCGGGGAGTTGAAGGGGCGTCGCGCTCACGACTGCGCCGGGCGGTGGCAGTGCCTCATTCGGTGCGCTTCCGGCTGACGGGCGCGGCGAGTGAGCGATACCGCTACGGTAAGGGCGATTTGGAAGATGAATCTCCCGCATACGGGAGATTCATCCCGCAGTTAGCTCGTGTGAGGAACATGAGAGCCGTTTCGCGGCCAGGAAGGACACACTTTGCCGCCCACGAACAATCCGACGCTGCGGCAACGGAGACTGGGCGCCGAGCTGCGCAAACTCCGTGAGAAGGCAGGCTTCACAGTGACCCGGGCCGCCGAGCACCTGGGCGTCAACCAAGGGCGCGTGAGCATGATCGAGACCGGGCGCAGCCCCGTGAGCGCCGACCTCGTACGCGGGATGGCGTCCGCCTACGACTGCTCCGACCAATCTCTGGTCGACGCGCTGGCCGCCATGACCGGACGCCGACGCCGGGGCTGGTGGGAGGAGTACCGCGAACACCTGCCCGCCGCACTGGTCGACCTGGCGGAGCTGGAACACCACACGACCGCGCTACGCGTCGCCCTGGTGATCCACATTCCGGCGCTGCTGCAGACCACCGATCACGCCCGTGCCCTCTTCCGGACCGTGGTGCCGCCCATGCGTCAGTACGAGATCGAGCACCGGCTGACCTACCGCATCAAACGGCAGGGCATCCTGCACCGGGAGAACCCGCCCTCCTACTCGGCGATCATCCACGAGTCGGCCCTCCGCATGGGCTTCGGCGGCCCTTCCGTGTCCCACGGCCAACTGACGCACCTGATCGACATGGGCGAGTTGCCCCACGTCACCATCCGGGTGATCCCGTTCGGCGCGGCCTACTTCCCGAGCACCGGCCAGTCCTTCGACTACCTCGACGGCGCCGTGCCGCAGCTCGACACGGTCCAACTGGACACGCATCACGGGGGCTGCGGATTCCTGGACGCGGAGGCACAGTTGACCAAGTACCGCGCCGTACTGGACCACATGACGTCCTGCGCACTCGGGCCCACCGAGTCCCGCGACTTCATCCACGACCTCATCCGAGAAGCCTGAGAAGGAACCCCGTGCCCACCATCCGATGGCGCAAGTCGTCCCACAGCGGCGACAGTTCGAACTGCCTGGAGATAGCCACCACCCCTGCCACCGTTTTTATCCGCGACTCGAAGGACAGGTCCGGCCCCCAACTCGGCCTCTCCCCCACCCCGTGGGCCGCCTTCCTCACGCACATCAAGAAGTGATGTCCCCCGGGTCACAAGATCAACCTGAAGGGCCGCCATGATCAAAAACGGTCTTAAGGATTGCGTTTTCGCTGGTCAGGCATGCAGTGAGCTGGGTGCGGAAGGGTTCGGGCATCGTGATTATCCGAGCGCGGAGGTGCGGGAAATACCGTCGGTGAAGGAGTTGCCGGAGGAGCGGGAACGTGGGGCGAGGCAATGGGTGGAGCTGCTGCGCGAGGAGGCCGAGCGAGTCCTGGTCGCGCTGTGAGAGGCCGAGACGTTCTGGGAGCGGAAGGTCGCCGCGTTGGAAGAGCTCGTTGACGCCTTGAGCGTGGACCAAGAGTCCGTGGCGGTCGAGGTGACGGGGGGAGTCGCGGACTGGGCCAAGGCGGTGGGGCCGCTCGCCGCCCCCGGCCAGAGCGTCAAGCCCGCCCGGGCCGAGTACAACGGGAAAAGCTGAAGCCGGGCGGCTGCGTCGGCTGGTCCAAGGCCCAGCTCGGCGTGCAGGACGCCGATCCGGTCATGGTGGCGGAGCTCGCCGGGGCCTGATGGAGTCGATGAAGGACGACAAGGTCGTCAAGGCCATCGCCGCGTGGTCGTCGTGCATGGACGGCAAGGGACACCCGGGGCTCGCCGATCCGTACAAGGCGATGGACCAGGGTGTCACGATCGACGGGAAGCCGTCGCAGGAATCCATCGCCCTGGGGGTCGACGACATCGACTGCAAGGAGCAGACGAACCTGGTGAAGATCTGATTCGGGGTGGAGACCGCGATCCAGAACAAGCAGACCGCCGACGACAAGAGCTGGCTGACCGGCATCAGGTAACAGCACAGCAAGTAAGTCTCCGCCGCGCGCAAGCAGGTGACCGCTTCCGCCCGGTAACGGTTGACGCTGTAGTGCCCGGACCGTGCACGGTCCGGGCATTGTGCTTGACGGCGGCGTGTGTACCAGCCTCCCTGGGGCACGGACGACGCCGTCGGCAGGGCCCCGCGTCGCAGCGGCCGGTGACTCAGAGTACGGAGATCCGGCCGCGGACGAAGGGCCGCACGGTCTCGTACGGCGCTGCCACATCGGGGTTGTACAAGACCGTGCGGCGTAGCCTCCCTGACACCGCCTCCGGACACGAGCTCTCCTCCTCGGTCGGCAGGCGTACGCCGTCACACGGACCGGTGACCACCTGATCCCGTGACCCCCGCGCCGCCGGAAGCCCTTCCGGAGTCCCGACGACGCGTCGCGCGTGACGACTTGGGCCACCCGCGGTGTCAAGCCGCTTGTATACCGGCGAGCTTCTTCGCGGCCGTGATGCGCTTGGGGTCCTCGATGATCCGGGTGCCGGCCCCCTTGCCGGGGGTGACGCTCCACTGCCTGAGGGTCTCCGCGACCAGGGCGAGTTTCGCCGAACCCGGCGGGACGTCGATGAAGAAGACCGATTCCTTGGGCGACTCCGTGTCGCCGCCCCACCCGCGGTGCCCGACGAGCGCGTGGTGAGGACCTCCCAGCCGTTCGCCGACCTGGGCCCCTTTCACGAGGCGTCGGCGGCTTGGGCGGTGCCGGGAACGAGAAGGACCTCCCCCGTGGCGAGCAATGTGGCTCCGGCGGCGACACCGGTGATTCCTCTGATCAGGGTGCGGCGCGAGAAATCGGTGTTCATGAGATCACTCCAGAAGTTTTCCTGACTCGCTTGTGCAGGTATACGGAAGTGCCGGCCGAGACGAGGGCGGCACCCGCCAGCAGGCATACGAAGACGGTGACCGACGTCGAGACGTACTCCACGGTCGACCCGTCGGAGTACACGCAGGCGTTCCGAAGAGGCCAGTACTGTTGTTTGATGGCCGCCAAGTCGGCGCCGACGTCGCTCCGGCTCGTGCACAGTTCGGGGAAAGGCCCACCCATGGTGACGGAGAACCAGCCGTAGCAGTACACCGCCACCGCCGAGGAGGCCAGGATCAGGGCGACAAGCGCGTAGACCCTGGGCGCGGGCGGCGGCGGGTGACTCAGCAGGATGAGGACCACCACGATGCCCACCGCCGCGGTGACCAGACTCGCAGCCAGCAACGCACCCATCAGGAACATGTGAAACCTACTTCTTCTCTGCTTTCTGCGCGTCCAGGAACTTCGCCCGGCGCGCCACCTGCTGGTCGATGAGTCGCTGCAGCGTCTCGGCGAAACCCGTGTAGAACTCGCTCATCACGGAGTCGGACTCGTTCCACGGTTCCTTGCCCACCGGGCAGTTTCTGTGAATGAGGAGCGCACGGGTGGAGGACAGCAGCGTGTCGTCTATCTGGTCCTCCAGGAACGCCTTCGCCGTTTCCTGGATGTTGCTCGTGACGCCGCCGAACCGGTAGAGCTTGAAGTCGCTGAAACGCGTCAGGTGGCCCGTTCTGATCAGGATCCTCCTCAGTTCCTGGACGATGTCCGTGTTGCCGTTCTTCAGGCGCTCGGCGACCAGGAACCCGTCGATGTCCTCGATGAGGTCGCCCAGCGCGAACGTCGACGCGACATCGGGCCTGCACAGCGTCTTGCGGCAGAAGTCCAGGGGCGATGCGTTGTCCGAGCGGCTCCATTCACCGTAGAACGTGAGCAGGTCTCCACCCCAGCTCGCCAGTTCGGCGCGGTTCGCCTTTCCCACCCCGGCGTTGCCCTTGAGGAAGTAACCACTGGCGCTCGCCGCGAGGTGGTCCGGATTGATGAGGGCGCCCATGGACGGATCGGTGTACGCGTGCTTCCTCGCCTGGTTGAGCCCTCGGTCGGTGGCGTAGCTGATGAAGGCGTCCGACCTCGCCGAACAGCGCTCTCCACCGGGTGTCGGTGTACTTCTCCCAGCGCATGAACTGCAACGAGAGCTCGTTCGGATCACCCTTGCCGTAGGAGACCGCGGCGTCGTACACCCTTTGTACGTAGGCGATGAACTCGTCGACCGACGAACCGTCCGGATCGTTGACCGATCCCTGCCCGAAGTCGGCGCCGGGGCGGTGCGCCACCGCGTCCAGCCCGAAGCTGTCCGAACCGTTGGGGAAGGTGAACTCCTTGATCTGGTTGAACGCCCAGTTCTGCGGCAACGGGAAACCGAGGTTTCCGGAGAAGCCGTAGGACATGCCGGAGACGTAAGAACGCCGAGTCGGCGCGCACAACGACCATGCCGGTGGCGCCCATGGCCCGCACGGACTTGATGGCCTCGGCGACCAGCGTGGCGGCGCCCTTGGCGGAGCCGGCCGAGCCCTTGCGCAGCCGCTCGGGTCAGGAGTCGGGCGGCGGCGCTGGTGCCTTTTCTCGCGCCGTCGGTCACCGCGGATTTTGTCGGGCCACCGTGTATGCGGTGGGGCCGGTGAGCCCTGTCCCTGTGCCGTTGAGCATGTCCAGGACCTCGAAGCCGGCGCCCTCCGCGTAGCGTTCCAGTTCGCGGGGGAACAGGACGCGTCTGCGGATCTCGTCTCGGGCCTCGTCGCCCGAGGGAAGCATCCAGTGCCGGTGCATGGTGTTGATCTGGGTCCGCAGGTCCCACGTGTGGCGGATGGTGACGGTCGCTGATCCCATCGGAGTGTCGACCGTGGCGGTGGTCGGCTCGGTCCGGGTGATCGGGGCGACGGGGGAACACAGCACGAGCAGCGCTCCCGGCCGGGCGTGGGCGGCGAAGGTGGCGAAGACCTGGCTGATCGCCTCGTTGTCGTGCACGTAGGCGAGGCTGTTGCCCATGCAGGTCACCACGTCCATGCGCTTGCCGAGTCGCGCAGTGCGCATATCGCCGGTGCGGACGTCCAGCCTGGGACGGGCCTGGTGGGCGTAGTCGACCATGCCGGGCTGAAGGTCCACGCCGATGCACTCGAAGTGCCTGGCCAGGATCTCCAGGTCCCGGCCGGTTCCGCATCCGAAGTCGACCAGGGTCCGGGCGTCCGGCCGGTGCAGCTCGATCAGGGTCTGGCACACTCCGGCGCTCGTGCCGTCGGACTGGATCACGTCGTAAAGCGCCGGATCGCGGTACAGGAGGTTGGTGGCTTCCACGTGCTCGGCTTCCGTGTCGGGGCTGGTTCACGCGAGGCTTCGCAGCCCGATCTCCAGGGCGAGCACATCGCACAGCAGATCGGGAACGACCAGCGCGGAGTTGGCGTTCTTCCGTGCCTGAACGAGAGCCTTGCCGTCAACGTAGCCGAGGTCCACCAGGATGGACTCCTTCAGCATGTCGTCCAGAACGGGCAGACCGTAGGACCGCAGTCCCTTCTCCAGGACGGCCAGGAAGTTCTCCGGTTCGGCCGGCGCGGCCACCCACTCGGGAAGCCCGGCCCGCCGGATCCGCTCGCGAAACAGTGTCTTGCCGCGCTTGTGCTCGTGCGGCAGTTGCTCCATGAACCGCACGATCCGCGGGTGCGCGAGCGGGCTCACCGGCCAGATTCCGGCCCGGAGGAATCCGGGGTTGTGCATCCCGAACGCCATCAGGGTCGGTACGGGCAGTACCGGGATGGGCACCAGATGCTCGTTCACCTCGGCGAGTGCTCGGGCTGCCCTGACTCCGAGCCACGGTACGGGTTCGGGTGTCGGCAGTTCGGCCTGTGTCCTGGAGTGGTGGGCGTTGATCTCGTCGCCACCGCTGCCGGTGAACATGACCTCGCACCGCCGGGCGGCTGCCTGCTCGCGCACGACATCGAACGCCTCCTGATAGAAGGCTCCCGCCGGGTCGTGCGGCCTGCGCAGATCGCGCACGCCTCCAGTGCAGAAGGGTGGGTGCTGCATGGCGGGGGTAGTCGCATCTCGGAAGCCGCAGTGCTCCACAAGGACCTGACGCCGCTCGCTCTGTTGCCTGCCGGTACTTCCTCCCACCAGCAGACCGAAGCTGTACACCTCGGGAAAGCGGGCCGCTTTCACAGCCAGGGCGACGTTCCCGGAGTCCGCGCCGCCCGACAGCTCGACGCCCACGCATCCGGTTGCCGTCGGCGCCTGGCGGATCACGTCGGTCAGCAACTCCTCCAGAGCAGCGAGTGGATCAACGCCGGGACGCAGCGTACGTGGCTCAAGTACGTGTTCGGCGGGGTCTGGGTAGTGGATGCTGAGTCCCGAAGGGGTGAACGTGGCCGTTGCCCGTTCCGTGAGGCGGTAGACGCCTTCGAAGAGCGTCTCGGACGTGTAGCGGTGCTGCCTCGTCAGCGTGCGGGCGACGACGCGCGCCACCAGACGGTCGGCTCGCATATACGGTCGCAGCAGTGTCAGGTCCCACGAAGCGTGCAGCTCGCCGGCCTTCTCTGTCAGACAGAGCGGGGCAGTGCCGAAGACACCCGCCGACAGATGGGCTTCCCCCGGCTCCATGGTGAGTGCGACGAAGTCGGCCTCGTCCCGCTTGCATTCCTTCACGCGGACCCGTACGCGCGGCGCTTGGTCGTCGTTGACCTCCATGACGAGAGTGGACACGTTCGCGGGCTCGATCCAGCTCTCGCCGTTGATCCAACGGCCGCCCTGTGATCTCCACTTGGGCTCCTGGAGATCGGCCAGGCGTAGACGCATCGACAACATGTGGTCCCTTCCGATGTCGTGCGGCGGGGCGGGGCCGCGAACGACCCCGCCCCGCC
The DNA here is from genome assembly GCF_044540255.1 of Streptomyces sp. NPDC086080. Lineage (NCBI taxonomy): Bacteria > Bacillati > Actinomycetota > Actinomycetes > Kitasatosporales > Streptomycetaceae > Streptomyces > Streptomyces sp. NPDC086080. The sequence continues at coordinate 83,939 of NZ_JBITRU010000012.1, read as the reverse complement.
TGGCGTCAGCCCTGGATCACTTGCTGCAGTGGTCGCCGTTGTTGTCGCCACCGCCCGGCATCTTGTCGAGCAGCGCGGCCTCGACAGCCGGGACGCCGGTGATCAGGTCGCCGGTGAACAACTCGTCCACGTTCATCGCTTTCTCCCTTACGGTTTTCAGTGGACTCCGCGACGGATGCTGCGGAGTTGGACCTGTCCGGCTGCCGGACCCTTGCGAAGAAGGCAGCCGGACGGGGCGCCCACCGCTTCCGACGGCGGGCCCTCCCTCATCACAGGTGGGGAGCCTGGATGCGTGACGGGGAGGAGTCAGGTAGGGGTGGATGCGGCGGCGACGCCCAGGACGAAGCCGGCCGATCCCGAGATGGTGATGATCAGGAGTGGCCGGCGTAGCGGCCGACGGCTGCGGCCAGCCGGTTCACAGCCGCTCTCCGCGGCTGCGCTGGTTGGCCTCGCGTACTGCCACGCTCAGCTTCTCCGCGCCGTACTCGGGCGTGGCACTGCCGTGCTGCGGGCAGAGACACGGCGAGAACCGGTTCGAACCCGACGGCAGGTCCGCGGCCTCATAGGTGTCGATCCTCAACACTCCGTCCATGCCCCGCTCCTCGATCATCCGAGCCAGACGGGCCCGTGCTTCGCTTCTCATCCCTCAGCCCTTCAGACGACGGCTGCGGCGATGACTCGCCGTTACCTGCTATCTCTACGCAACCGCACGAACACGCTCAGCGGTACCGTTGCCGTAGCGCCAGGACTTGAAAGCCTTGAAAGTTCGCAAGGTCACGGGGAGTTGAGGGCATGGCCAAGCGTGAACCGAACGCGGCGCTCGGGCGCCTGCTCGCCGAGAGCCGCTGGACTCACCGCCAGTTCGCACGGACGGTGAACCGCGTCGGTACGGAGACCGGGATCCCTCTGCGTTACGACGAGTCGGCGGTGAGCCACTGGCTGGGCGGCACCGTCCCCCGGGGTGCGGTGCGCGGATGCATCCTCGAAGCTCTTTCCCGCCGCCTCGGCCGCCCGGTCACCCATGCCGAGGCCGGGCTGCCCGTTCCACGCGATCGCCCCTCCGCGGCTGCGGATACCGTGGAAGGGGTGATCGACCTGGGGAGGCTGGATATGGACCCGTCCCGCCGCAGCGTCCTGGGTGCGGGCCTGTTCTCCTTGGCCGTCACCATTCCTGGCTGGCCTGATGTAATCGGGCGGGCGGAGGCCGTCCAGTCCGGCCGCACGACTCGCATCGGAATGAACGAAGTGGACATGGTCGTGGCCATGACCGAGCGTGTCTCAGAGCTGGACGACGAGTTCGGCGGCCGTCACGCCCGCCCCATGGCGGCCTCCTTCATGGTCAACACCGTGGCCTCCTACCTGCGCGCCGACGCACCCGAGGACGTACGCAAGGCGATGCTGTCCGCCGCCTCGGACCTGCTCTACCTAACCGGCTACATGGCCGTGGACGAAGGTCTGCACGGTCTCGCGCAGCGCTACTACGTCAAGGCCCTGGAGCTGGCGGGCGCGGCTGAGGACCACCTGACATACTGCACCACCCTGCGGGGCATGAGCGTCCAGGCGGTTGACCTCCGCCACGGGGCGAAGGCCATGGAGCTGGCCGACGCCGCTGCCGCCGCCTCCCCGAAAGCCGGACCCCGGATGCTGGCCTTCCTCGTCGGCCAGCAGGCGCACGCGGCCGCGCAGACCGGCGATCGTACGGGTGCGCTGCGCTACATCCGGGAGGCCGAGGCGGCCATGGACCGTGCCGAGTCACGCGGAAAGGTGTTCGGCTCGTATGACCCCTCTTCGCTCAACTACCACATCAGTCAGGTACGTTACGAACTCGGTGACAAGGCCGGAGCCGTCGACGCCATGCAGCAAGCGGACCGGCTCCGCCCCAGCGTGTACCAGCGCACCCGAGTACACCGTCGTGGCCTCTTGGCAGAACGGCAGTTGAACCTGGGCCACCTGGAAGCGGCCTGCGCCACCTGGCACCAGGCCCTCGACGACTACCCCAAGGTGCAGTCCGGCCGAGCCGACGAGCGCGTGAAGGCGATGTTCGGTCTCCTGCGCCCTCATCTGAAGAACGCGACGGCGCTCGACCTGTACGACCGAGCACGAACGATCGCACCACCGTCGCTGGTCACATGATCCCCGTCGAACCTTCGCGCTCAGCCACAGAAAGTCAGCCACGACGGCGGGTGCGCCGACAGATCACCCGCCATGTGTGTCTCCAGCGACCCCGCACCGGCCTCAACCACGCCTCTTCCTTCCGTCACGACATCCGCCCCGCACCGGCCTGGCCGCTCGGCAGCGGGCTGGGCTGCTCGATCTGTGCCCTCACCTGTGACCGCACGCCGACGACGCGCGGCTTTCGGCTGCCGCGGTCCGACGTGGTGCTGTGCGGCGTTCGGCGGAGTCGGCCTGCGGCGCCGCTACAGGCCGATGCGGTTGCTTCCGGGATCGGGGTCGACTCGCTTGCCTGCTGCGCGCCGAGTGGCCGGTGGGCCTCGCCAGCGGGGCGGCAGACAGGAGCGGGCGGCGGTCACCGGCCGCCGGCGCGCGGCGGCCCACGCCCGCACCGACGTCTCCGGCCGGCTCCTCTTCCGCAAGGGCATCAAAGCCGCGGGTGGCGGAACCGATCTGACCTTCCTGGCCTCCGCCGCCAACTCCGCCGACGGCGCGGACACCGTCTACGGCTCCTCCGGCTGGGGCAGCTCCAACATCTACCTGCTCATCGGCACCCCCGACGCCAACCGCGACGCCATCCCCGACATCTGGACCGCGCGCACCGACGGAACCGTACGCTTCTACGCCGGCGGCAGGACCGTCCTGTCCGGAGCCGGTACGGAGATCATCGGAGCGGCGAGTTACTGGAAGACGCGCGTCGCCATCGGGTGAACCACGCGGGCGGTCCGTCCGGGACCATCCGCCGGTTTCAGACCCGTGCCCGTGCCCGCGCCCGGCGCTTCCCGCCGCCGCGGCCCGCCGCACCGTCCGGCCACAGTTGGGGCCTGCGCTTGGCGGCGAGGTCCTCGGCCCAGCCGAAGGCCAGCACGCAGCCGGAGATCAGGATCCAGGCCAGGATCAGTACCGGCCAGGAACTCTCCAGCAGCCAGGGCACGTTGAGCTCCAGAGTCTCGAAGCCCCACAGCCGGTCGTAGAGCGTGGCGGCGACCAGGACGCACACGTTGTGCCACAGGTAGATCGTCACCGCGCGGGAGTTGAGGAGCGTGATCAGGCGGTCCCAGCGGCGCAGCCGGCGTGGCCACTCCGACCATGAGGGGCTGATGTGCAGCAGGAGGAGAACCGTCGCGAACGACCACACCGCCTGGGCGAACGGGATGGAGTCGAGGTCGTGGCCGGTGCTGAAGCCCTGCTGGAAGGCGTACCAGAGGCCGAAGGCGGCGACGACCGGCGCCAGGGACGGCACGGCGTACTGCGGGAGGCGCTTGAGCACGCCCTGCTGGTGGGCCATGCCGAGGATCCAGCAGGCCCCGAAGGTGCTGAAGTCGGTGAGCGCCGAGTCGATCCGCTCGCTGGGGAGGGAGAGCCAGCCGAACTCCAGGACCGCCGACAGGACGAGCGGCGCGGTGATCGTCGGCCACGGCACGGCCCGCAGCAGTTTGAGGAGGAACGGGGAGAGCAGCACGAACCAGAGGTAGGCGCGGATGTACCAGAGCGGGCCCGTGAGTTCGGAGGCCCAGTCCTCGCCGAGGACGCCCTGGATCCCGGCGACGCCCTCGGCGTAGGGCGGGTCGCTCAGCGGCAGCACCCAGAAGGTGAGGTGGAGGAACCACCAGCCGGGGTGGCCGTCATCGTCGGGGCTCCAGCCCTGGGCGAGCATGCCCGACACGCCGATCGCGCCGAGCAGCCACAGCGGGGGCAGCAGGCGGCGCATCCTGCCCCGTACGACCTGGACGGCGGGCCGCTTCAGGGAGCGGGCCATGAGGTTGCCGGCCAGGGCGAACATCACGCCCATGGAGGGGAAGACGACGGGCAGCCAGGCCCAGCCCATCAGGTGGTAGAGGACGACGCGGAACAGGGCGACCGCGCGGAGCAGGTCGAAGTAGCGGTCCCGGGTGGGTGGACGGACGGCCGGTTCGGAGGGTGCCGGGCGGGACGGGTCGTTCGACTCGTCCCGCCCGCCCGCTCCGTCCGTTCCGTCCGTGTCGGCCGGCAGGAGGGGTGCGGTCACGTGCGTGGCTCTTCCTGGTGTGTCGCCGGGGAGGCGGGAAGGTGACGGGCGGGGCCCAGGGCCTGCGACGGGAGTGCGTGCCGGGCGTCGCGCGGCAGGCGTCACTTTTGCGACAGGGCCTGGGCCACCGGGCTGCCGTCCAGGGCCTGCGGCTGCTGCGCGGAAGCGCCCGGCGGGGCGGAGACACCGCCCTTGCGCCGCAGCTTCTGCCAGCGCAGCCGGCCGCCGGTGAGCGCCGTGATCCAGGACTGGAGCAGCACGACGTACATCAGCTGCCGGTAGAGGATCTGCTGCAGCGGCAGGGACAGCAGCGGGGTGAGCTTCTCCTTGTCGAGGACGAAGGAGTAGGCCGCGCAGGCCGCCTGGATGGCGAGGACGCCGAACCAGGCGATGATCGTCTTGTCGGTCGGGCCGAAGACCAGGCCGTAGATGAGGAACACGTCGATGAGCGGGGCCAGCAGCGGGGCCAGGACCATGAAGAGGGAGACCAGCGGGAGTCCGACCCGGCCGAAGCGGCCCGACGGGCCCCGGTCGATCACCGCGCGGCGGTGCTTCCAGATCGCCTGCATGGTGCCGTAGGACCAGCGGTAGCGCTGGGACCACAGCTGCTGCACCGACTCGGGGGCCTCGGTCCACGCGCGGGCGTTCTCCGCGTAGACCACCTTCCAGCCGTCGCGGTGGATGGCCATGGTGATGTCGGTGTCCTCGGCGAGCGTGTCGTCGCTCATACCGCCGACCCGCTCCAGCGCGGAGCGGCGGAACGCGCCGACGGCGCCGGGGATGGTGGGCATGCACCGCAGGACGTCGTACATCCGGCGGTCGAGGTTGAAGCCCATGACGTACTCGATGTGCTGCCAGGCGCCGATCAGCTTGTCCTTGTTGGCGACCTTGGCGTTGCCCGCGACGGCGCCCACGCGCGGATCACCGAAGGGCTGCACCAGTTCACGGACGGTGGTCGGCTCGAAGACCGTGTCGCCGTCCATCATCACGATGATGTCGTGGCGGGCGTTGGCCACACCCCGGTTGAGGGCGGCCGGCTTGCCGGCGTTGAGCTGGCGGACCACCCGGACGCCCGGCAGGCCCAGCGACTCCACGATCCGCGCGGTGCCGTCGCTGGAGCCGTCGTCGATGACGATGATCTCGACGGGGTGGTCGCTCTCCACGAGGGAACGCACCGTGTCCTCGATGCACTTGGCCTCGTTGTACGCGGGCACCAGCACCGTCACCGGCTCGGTGACCGGCGGTCCCCACGCGAAGCCCTTGCGGCGCACCTTGCGGGCGTGCGCGGCCGACAGGACGAGCATCAGCACGAAGCGGGCGATGACCAGGGAGCCGATGATCGCGAGTCCGGTCACGAGGACGCCGGTGATGCGGTCGGACGCCTGTACGAGGAAGACCCAGGCCTTGCCCTTCCACAGCTCGACACCGGTCACCGCGGAGTGCGCGCTGGGCGCCTTGAGGGCCTCGGTGAGGTTGTCGAACGTGTAGCCCTTGTCCTTCAGGTCGGGCAGCATCCGGTCCAGCGCCTGGACGGTCTGGTGGCGGGCGCCGCCGGAGTCGTGCATCAGGACGATGCCGCCCTCGCCGCCCTTCGGCGTGGCACGACGGATGATCTCGTCGACACCGGGCTTGCGCCAGTCCTCGGAGTCGTGGGTGTTGACGACGGTGATGTAGCCGCGGTCGCCGATGTACCGGGTGACCGGCCAGGAGTTGTTGTCCATGGCGCTGGCCTGGGAGGAGTACGGCGGCCGGAAAAGGGAGGTGCGGATGCCCGCGGCGCCCGTGATCGCCAGTTGGTTCTGGGACAGCTCCCAGTCGATGCGGTCCTTCGACTGCAGGGAGAGATCCGGGTGGTTGAAGGTGTGCAGCCCGATCTCGTGCCCCTCCTCGACCATGCGGCGGACGAGGTCGGGGTGGCGGGAGGCCATCGTTCCGGTGACGAAGAAGACGGCGTGCGCGTCGTGCTTCTCCAGGACGTCCAGGACCTTGGGGGTCCAGACCGGGTCGGGGCCGTCGTCGAAGGTGAGCACGACATGCCGGTCCGGCACGCGCAGCGTCTCCGCGCGGCCGCCCCGGGTGTCGATGACCGGGCCGCCGTCCAGGACCTTGTCCGGCACCTGGTCGGCGGCGGCCGGGGACTGGACTCGGTGGTCGGCGAGGATCTCGCTGTGCACGTAGCCGCGCAGCATGAGCATCGCCATCAGGGCGACGAGGAAGAGCAGCGGCAGCAGCAGACGCAGGGGCAGACGGCGCCGGCGGGTTCGGGATGCCATCAGAGGACGTACTCCGGGGACGGTGCGGCGGAGGGGGCGGAGGGGGCGGGTTCGGCTCCCGGGTTCCCGGCGGCCACCGGCTGGGAGTCGTCGGCACCGGCGGCGTTGTCGACGGTGGCACCGTCATCGTCTCCGCCGCCGCCCGTGGGAGCGGTCGTCTCCGTCCCGGGGCCGGGGTCGTCGGCCGGCGGGGTGGTGTTCGCGGGCGGGGTGCCCGGCGTTTCCACGGGCGCCGTCGGCGTGGACGTCTCCTGGGTGCCGGGGCCCGGCTGTTGGGTCTTCCGGGTCGCGGTGGGCTCCGGGGCGGCGGTCGTGCCGGGCCTGTCCTGACCGGCGGTCGCGCCGGGCGCGGGGACGCCGGTGCCGGGCCGGGGCAGGGTGGAGGCGCCGGGGCTCGGGGAGCCTCCGGGGAGGAGGCTGGTGCCGGAGCCGGGGGTGGCGTCCGTCTCGCCGGGCCGCGGGGAGGTCTCGACCTCCGCCGCGGGCTGTTGCTCCTGCTGCTGTCCGGGGACGGGCAGCCAGGGGGCGTCGGAGTTGCCGGACAGCAGCGTGGCGACGATGACGGCGGCATAGCAGGCGCAGGCAAGACCCACGGCCATGCCGATACGGCGGTATCTGCGGCTGCGGCGGCCGGACTCGTCCACGAACACGGGCCCGTCGGCGCCGTCCCGCTCCGCTCTCTTCGGCGCGGCGGGCGCCCGGCCCAGCATGCCGCCCTCGCCGAACTGCACGGCGTCGAGCTGGACGGTCACCTCGTGCGGATCGTGCGTGGCCGCGGCGGCCTCGCCGACGGGTTCCGGTTCCTCCTGCCACGGGTCCCGGAGGGAGGCACTGACGGCCACGTCCGCCGTCGTCGAGGTCGACCGGGGGCTCCCCGCTCCGGCGGCCGGGCTGCGCAGCACGGTGGTGCGCTCCATGTCGCGCGCACCGCCCACGGACCCAGAGCCGGACTCGGAGCCGGAGCCGGAGACACGCTCCGAACCCCGGGGGCCGACCGCGTCCTTCGCCCCGGCGGCCGGGCTGCGCAGCACGGTGGTGCGCTCCATGTCGCGCGCATCGCCCACCGACCCAGAGCCGGACTCGGAGCCGAAGTCCCGCTCCGGACCCCGGACACCGACCACGTCCTCCGCCCCGACGGCGGGGCCGCGCAGCATGGCGGTGCGCTCCATGTCCCGCGCACCGTCCGCGGAGCGGGACTCGGTCCCGGAGCAGGGCTCGGAGCCGGACCCCGAGGCGGAGTCCCGCTCCGGTGCTCCGTCACCACGCGGGGGCCGGGCTTCGCCCTTGCGCAGCGTGTCCGCGGACGCCTCCGCGGAACGGCCCACGCCCGCCTCACCGTCCCGCGAGACCGTGCCACCGTCACCCGCCCGCTCACCACGCGGCGCAGCGACACCCTCCGCGCCGCGCGGGGAGTCCCCGAGCCCTTTGCGCAGCGGGGAAAAGCGATCCGCGTCACGCGGCCCCGGCGTCCGCTCGCCACGCGGCGTGGTGATGCCGTCCGCGCCGCGCGGAGCGGTGGCATCCGCGGGCTCTCTACGGAACGCGGCCGCGAGCCGGTTGGCTTCGGAACGTTCGCGGCGCGAGGCCGCCACGGTCCGGTCCACGCCGGGCGGATGCCCGCCGTCGCCGGACGAGGCGGATGAGGCGGACGAGGTGCCACCGGCATCCCGGCGGCTGTCCGCACGCTCACTCCACGCGGCGCGCGGGGCCGCGGTCCGGTCCACGGTCCACGGGTCGGGCTTGCGTTCACCGCGCGAAGCCGCACGGTCGCCCGCGCCGCGCGAGGCGTCCACGGGCTCCTCCAGGAGGCGGGCGGAGCGGTGCGTGTCGCGCGGCCCACCCGCCGGCACGGCATCGCGCGGGCCATCCGTCGGCACGCCGTCGTCCGAAGCCGTGGGTCCGCCCCCGTGACGCAGACCGTCCGCCGCCAGCCTGTCCCGGGGCGTCCGCGTCCGCTCCTCGCGCGGGACGTCGCCGCGCAGGGTCACCGTGTGATCCGTGTTCCGGACGGGACCGCGCAGGGGCTTTTCGGCCACAGTGGGGAAGACCCCGATACGGGCCCAGCGGTCCTCGATCGGGTCGGTCTCCGCGGAGCCCCCGCCTTCGTCCTTGACCAGGAGTTCCTCGGCCGCAGGTGCGTCCTCGAGCTCTCCGGGTTGGGCGTCTTCTCGCCACTTTTCCACGCGCACGCACTTCCCCCCAGGACCGTTCCGGGTGCGCGTACGACGGAGCACTCGTCGCCGGACCGGGCGCCCAACCGCCCCGAGCGCCCCGTTTATCACACTGTGCTCGGGCACGAATGTAGCGCATGCGGGGGTTTCGTGTGCGCCCTGTAGCCTTTCGTGTCAATTGCGGGACATCACCCGGACGTCATCACAACAGAGTCGCTGGCCGGAACCCACCCTTCCTCCGGCATCCGCAGCCAGCCCCGCTCCGCGCCGACCACCGCCGCGGACCGCCGAAGTGCCTCCAGAGCGGGATGGACCAGGCCCTTCCGCCACACCAGGGACACAGGCGACAACGGAACCGGGTCCACGAGGGGCCGCAGCACCATCGAAGGCAACGGCGGGAAGTCCACGACGGCGAGGATCGGATAGCGCGTTCCGGCCATCACCCGCTGGAACTCCTCCTCCCCGACGGCCAGCGGCGCAGGCGGCGCGAGCGCGATGCCCCGCCCCTGGAACAGTTGCCGCGCGAGGTCGGTCCACTCCGGCGTGCGGGGGTTTCCCGCCCCGGCGTACACCGTCTCGCCGGCCAGCGCGGCCAGCGGCACCTCGGCCCGCGCGGCCAGCGGGTGGTCATCGGGCAGCAGCACCGCCATTGGTTCGTACCGCACCGGCTGCTGGCCGAGCCCGGAGCGCAGTGCGGGGGCGAGCCCCGCGAAGCGTCCGAACGACGCGTCGAGCCGCCCCGCGAGCAGCTCGCCCGCCGCCCAGGTCAGCCCGCTCTCGTAACGGGCCATCAGCTCGTGCCCCGGGGCGAGTTCGCGGGCCCGGTGCAGCACCCGCCGCGGGGTCCCCAGACCCGGGGTGTTGAGGTCGACCAGCAGGGGGCGCGCCTGCCCGGCGGCGGCGAGCAGGTCGTCCTGCGCCTGGAGCACCGCGCGGGCGTACGGCAGCAGCCGTACGCCGTCGGCGGTGAGCGTCACCTGGCGGGTGGTCCGGACGAACAGCTCACTGCCCAGCTCCCGCTCCAGCCGCCGCACGTCCCGGCTGAGCGCCTGCTGGGCGACGTAGAGGCGCGCGGCGGCGCGGGTGAAGTGCAGTTCCTCGGCGACCGTCACGAAGGCGCGCAGCAGACGCAGGTCGAGGTGGGTGGGGGTGGACATCCCCCGAACTTACAACGCGGGTGCGTGAATCGGCGCCGAGAAGGTGTTGGACCGGCCGTATGACCTGGAGCGACGGTGGAGCCATGCCTCAGCCGACCTCCCGGGACACTCCCCTGTTCACCGTCACGGCCGACACCCTGGTCGCCGTCGACTTCGGCCCGCGCACCCGCGGCGAGCCCCGCACGAAGGGCCCGTACCGCCGCCTCTTCGCACGGCCCGGCGCCCGCGCCTTCACGGCGGGGAACCTGATCGCCCGGCTGCCGATGGGCATGTTCAGCGTGAGCGCGGTCGTGATGATCGCCGGAACGCGGGGGTCGTACGCCCTGGCAGGCGCCGTCACCGCGACGGGGCTGGCGGCGACGGCGGTGGTCGCGCCGTGGACCGCTCGCCTGGTCGACCGGTACGGGCAGGCCCGTATCGCCCGGCCGGCCACGGTGCTCGCCGCGCTCGGCTCCCTCGCGCTGCTGCTCTGCGTACGGCACGGTGCCCCCGACTGGACCCTCTTCGCCTCCTACGCCGCCACCTCCACCACCCCCAATACCGGCGGCATGTCCCGGGCCCGCTGGACGCATCTGCTGAAGGGGGACCCCGACGCGCTGCACACCGCCAACTCCTTCGAGCAGGCCGCGGACGAACTGTGCTTCATGCTCGGCCCGGTGCTCGCGGCCTTCCTGTGCACGGCGTTCTTCCCGGAGGCGGGCACGCTCGTCGGTGCCGTGCTGCTGCTGACGGGCGTGGTGCTGTTCACCGCCCAGCGGTCGACCGAGCCGCCGGTCGTGCGGCGTTCCACCGCGCGGGCGCCGCTGCGGGCACCCGGCATGCGACCGCTGCTGGCGGTGTGCCTGGCGACGGGCGCGGTGTTCGGCTCGATGGAGGTCGTGACCCTCGCGTTCGCGGACGAACAGGGACACCGCGCGGCGTCCGGCGCAGTGCTGGCGCTCCAGGCGGCCGGTTCCTGTGCGGCGGGGCTGCTGTACGGGGCGATGCGCCCGGCCGGGTCCGCGCGGTCCCGGCTGCCATGGTGCCTGGCCGCGATGGCCGCGTTGATGACCCTGCCCCTGCTCGCGGCCGGCCTCACCGGCTCGCTGCCGGTTCTCGCGGCCACGCTCCTGATCGCCGGGACGGCGACCGCCCCGACGATGGTCACCACCATGACCCTGGTGCAGCAGCGCACCCCCGAGGGCCGGCTGAACGAGGGCATGACCCTCGCGGTCACCTGCCTGCTCGGCGGGATCGCCTGCGGCAGCGCGGCCGGCGGCTGGACCGTGGAGCACGTCTCGGCGACGGCCGGGTACGGCGTGCCGGTGACGGCCGCCGCGGCGGCTCTCCTCGTCGCCCTGGGGGCCCTGATCCCGTTCGGGTCGTCGAACCGCTCCACCGATTCCCGCGCACCCCATTGACGACCACAGGCCCCGCACATACCTTCACCCGTCGAAGCGCTTCGAAAGCGCTTTCCCCCCACGGATGGCAGTGCACAGTGCCAGTGAGGACCCTCCATGGTGAAGATCACCGATGTGGCCCGGCGCGCCGGGGTCTCCCCCAGTACGGTCTCGTACGCGCTCAGCGGCAAGCGCCCGATCTCCGACGCGACCCGGCGCCGGGTCCAGGCGGCCGTGCACGAGCTGGGCTACCGGACGGACGCCGGCCGCTCCCGGGCGGGCCGCCGGTCCAAGGTGCTGGCGCTCGCTGTCCCGATGCGCTCCGGCATCCATGCGCCGGTGATGACGCGGTTCGCGCTGTCGGTGGTCACCGCCGCCCGCGCACACGACCACGATGTCCTGCTCCTCACCCAGGAGGACGGCGAGGAGGGGATCCGGCGCGTCACCGGGACGGGCCTCGCGGACGCGGTGATCGTGACGGACGTCCAGCTCCAGGACCCCCGGCTGCCGCTGCTGCGCGCCCACTCCTTACCGTCGGTGCTGATCGGCCTGCCCGCCGAGCCGGAGGGGCTGACCTGTGTCGACCTGGATTTCCGGGCGGCCGGTGAGCTGTGCGTCGAGCACCTGGCGCGGCTCGGGCACCGGGTTGTGGCGCTGGTCGGCTCGCCGCCGGAGGTGTACGTACGGCGGACCGCGTTCGCGCGGCGGCTCGTGGAGGGCTTCACCGCGGCCGCGGACCGGCACCGGCTCACCTCCACCGTGCGTCCGTGCGGCACCGGCCGGGACGCCGCCCGCGCGATCGCCGAACGGCTGCTGAGCGACCTTCCCGCACTGACCGCGCTGGTGGTGCACAACGAACCGCTGCTCGACCCGCTGACCGACGCCTTCGAGCGGCTGGGGGTGCGCATCCCCGGCGATCTGTCCCTCACCGCCGTCTGTCCGGCCGCGGTGGCCGCATCGGCCCGCACACCGCTCACCTCGGTCGCCGTCCCGTCCGCGGAACTGGGCACCCGCGCGGTGCGGCTGCTGATGCGGAAGCTGTCCGGCGCTCCCGTACCGGGGACCACCCTGCTGCCGCCGCGGCTGACGGAACGGGCGAGCACGGCACCGCACGGAGAGGGAAGGTAGGGCATGACACAGGCCCCGCCGCTCGAAGCGACGGGGCCTGTGCCCACATGGGATGAGTGGAGATGGCGGGAATCGAACCCGCGTCCAACGGTGCGGAATCAGGGCTTCTCCGTGTGCAGTCGACTGTGCATTTCTCGGCCCCGGAGATCACGCCGACAAGTCTCCGACGGGCTCAGTCACTGTGTGGTTTCCCTCTTCACCCCGTGACCGGGATCAAGGTTTAGTCCCCTAGCTGATGCCAGGATCCGGGTCGGGAACATCCCCGGGCTGACACTCCCTTAAGTAGGGGAGCCGCTGCTCGCTACCTGAAGATCAGGCAGCGAGGGCGAGCTCGCCCTGGGAGACAGATCGCTTAGAATTGGCGATTGTTTTTTTCGGCCTGTGGTTTACGAGATCATGGCCGCTTCCTCGACACGCTTCCCCTGCTTCGACAGCCGCTGTCGAAACCGATCATCCCCATGTTTTTTTCTCAAGGTACGCACCCTCTGTGGGGTGCAGTGCCATCGTACGTGACCAACACGGGTCGGTGCCAGCGTATTCCCCGGCCCCTCCGCGCGGGCCTACGCCCGCTGCTTCCTGCGGGCCGCCGAGATCGCCCGGTCGGTCTCGCGCCGGTCCTGCTTCTCCCGCAGTGTCTGCCGCTTGTCGTACTCCTTCTTGCCCTTGGCCAGCGCGATCTCGACCTTCGCACGGCCGTCCTTGAAGTACAGGGCGAGCGGCACGATGGTGTGCCCCGTCTCCTGGGACTTGGACTGCAGCTTGTCGATCTCCGCGCGGTGCAGCAGCAGCTTGCGCTTGCGCCGCGCGCTGTGGTTGGTCCAGGTGCCCTGGCTGTACTCCGGCACGTGCACGTTGTGCAGCCACGCCTCGTGGTCGGACAGCTGAACGAAGCCGTCCACCAGCGACGCCCGTCCCTGGCGCAGCGACTTCACCTCCGTGCCCGTGAGGACCAGGCCGGCCTCGTAGGTGTCGATGATGAGGTAGTCGTGCCGCGCCTTCTTGTTCTGCGCGATCAGCTTGCGCCCTTTTTCCTTAGCCATAGTGCCGCCATTTTCGCACTACGGAGGGGGTCCGCGGAAAGCCGATTACCGACCGTGCGCCGGGGCCCGTCCTACCGGCCGAGTCCGCTGAGGACCGTCTCGGCCCGCTGGAGCGCCTCCTTGTCGGCCTCCAGGTCGGGGGTGAGGCCGCGGCCGTCGACGTCCCGGCCGGAGGGGGTGCGGTAGTGGCCGACGGTCAGCTCGACGACGGAGCCGTCGGGCAGCGTGGCCGGCATCTGGACCGATCCCTTGCCGAAGGTGCGGGAGCCCACGACGACCGCCCGTCCGCGGTCCTGCAGGGCGCCGGTGAGAAGCTCCGCCGCGCTCATCGTCCCGCCGTCGACGAGCGCGACCAGGGGTCTGGTCGTGTCGCCGCCGGGTTCGGCGTGCAGGGCGCGCTGCTCACCGTCGACGTCGTACGTGGCGACCAGGCCGCCGTCGAGGAAGGCGGAGGCCACGGTGGCCGCCTCGGCGACCAGCCCGCCGGAGTTGCCCCGCAGGTCGAGGACGATCCCGGCACCGGCCGGGGCCCGCCGTACGGCGGTGCGGACCTCCTCCCCGGATCCCCTGGTGAAGGCGCCGACCCTGATGACGGTGACGCCGGAGTCGAGCGCGCGGACCGTGACGGGGTCCCGGGACAGCCGGGCCCGGCGTACGGTCTCGTGCCACGCGCGCGTGCCGCGCTCCAGACCGAGGCGGACGGTGGTGCCGGCGCTGTCGCCCGCGGTGTCGCCGCGCAGCAGGGAGACGACCTCGGTGACCGGACGGCCGTCGACCGGTTCGCCGTCGACGCTGCGCAGCCGGTCCCCCGCGCGGATGCCCGCTGCGGCGGCGGGCGTGTCGCCGCCCACCCTCGTCACCTCGATCCGGCCGTTCCGCTCGCGGGCCCACAGGCCGACCCCGGTGTAATGGCCGTCCAGGGACTCCTCGAACTCCTCGTACTCGCCCGGGGAGTAGACGGCGGCCCAGCGGTCCCCGCTGCGGCTGACGGCGCGCTGGGCGGCCTCCATGGGGGACGTGCCGTCGGCGGCGGCCTCCTCGACCACTCGGGCGACCTCCGCGTGGTGGCCCACGGGGGCGGTCGGAGGCGCTCCTTCCGCCGTGTCCCCGGGGTCGGCGCCGGGGAGGCTGCCGGTGGCCGCGCCGGCGACCAGCACGCTCGCGAACACCAAGGTCAGGGCGGCCCCGCGGCGGATACGGCGGGGCCGGCAGAACAGGGCGCGACCTGACATGCCGGTGAGTCTAGGACAACGCGAAGGGGCGCACGGCCGGTTGCCCGCACGCCCCTCTTGGCAAGAGTCACACCTTCAGGTACTTGCGCAACGCGAAGAACGCGGCCAGGGCCGGCATCAGCAGGCTGGTCGCGAGAATCAGCGGAAGCTTCGTCAGTACGGCGTCCCAGCCGATGAAGTTGATCAGATTCAGCTTCTCGGACAGGGCCAGTCCGTGGTCGATGATGAAGTACCGCGCGACGATCAGGAATCCGCACGCGAGCGTGCCGCCGATGAGCCCCGCGACCGCGGCCTCCATGATGAACGGCGCCTGGATGTAGAAGCCGGAGGCGCCGACCAGCCGCATGATCCCGGTCTCGCGCCGGCGGCTGAACGCGGACACGCGCACCGTGTTCACGATCAGCATGAGGGCGACGACCAGCATGAGCGCCATCATCGCGAGGGCAGCCAGGTTCATGCCTTCCAGCAGCCCGAAGAGGTTGTCCAGGATGCCCTTCTGGTCCTGCACCGACTGCACGCCGTCCCGGCCGTCGAAGGCGGTCGCGATGACGTTGTACTTCTCCGGGTCCTTCAGCTTGATGCGGTACGACTCCTGCATCTGGTCCGGCGTGAGAGAGCTGGCCAGCGGGGAGTCGCCGAACTGCTCCTTGTAGTGCTTGTACGCCTCGTCCTGCGACTCGTACGACACCGAGTCGACGACCGACATCTTCTCCAGGTCGGTCTTGATCTGACCCTTCTGGTCGTCGGTCACCGCGCCCTTGGCGCAGCTGGGGTCGGACTCGGCGTCACTCTTGTTGCACAGGAAGATGGAGACGTTGACCTTGTCGTACCAGTAGCCCTTCATCGTGTTCACCTGGTCGCTCATCAGGAGCGACCCGCCGAACAGGGCGAGCGACAGGGCGACGGAGACGACGACGGCGAAGGTCATCGTCAGGTTGCGGCGGAGACCGACGCCGATCTCCGACAGGACGAACTGGGCGCGCATGGCGTCTGATCAAGCCTTTCCGTGGAGCGTCAGTGCTGGTAGCCGTAGACGCCGCGTGCCTGGTCGCGGACGAGACGGCCCTTCTCCAGCTCGATGACGCGCTTGCGCATCTGGTCCACGATGTTCTGGTCGTGCGTCGCCATCACCACGGTTGTGCCCGTCCGGTTGATCCGGTCGAGCAGCTTCATGATGCCGACGGAGGTCTGCGGGTCGAGGTTGCCGGTGGGCTCGTCGCAGATGAGCAGTTTGGGCCGGTTGACGAAGGCCCGCGCGATGGCGACGCGCTGCTGCTCACCACCGGAGAGTTCGCCCGGCATGCGGTCCTCCTTGCCGCCGAGCCCGACGAGGTCGAGCACCTGCGGCACGGACTTGCGGATCTCACCGCGCGACTTGCCGATGACCTCCTGCGCGAAGGCGACGTTCTCGGCGACCGTCTTGTTCGGCAGCAGGCGGAAGTCCTGGAACACGGTCCCCAGCTGGCGCCGGATCTGCGGCACCTTCCAGTTGGAGACGCGGGCGAGGTCCTTGCCCAGGACGTGCACCTGCCCGTGGCTGGCCCGCTCCTCGCGGAGGATCAGCCGCAGGAAGGTGGACTTTCCGGAGCCGGAGGAACCCACGAGGAAGACGAACTCGCCCTTCTCGACCTCCAGGGTCACATCCCTGAGGGCTGGACGGTTCTGTTTGGGGTAGACCTTGGACACATTGTCGAATCGGATCACGGATGCACCACGGGTAGCCGGGGGTAGATGAGCGTGACCTTACGCGACCCGGGGAGCCGAGCGCAGGCACCGCAGGGGGTTACGTAACCCTTACGCCCTTTTGTTTCCTGTCCCGGATGCGTACAGCACCCCAGGGGCGCGGGGAACCGCGCGACCGGCCCCCACGCCGCCGCAGTCGCGCAACCACCCGAATCCACCCCTTCCGGGCCACCCTGCGCAGCCCCCGCGGGAACCTGGCACAGTGGGGAGGGGGAACGTTCACGCGAACGTGGGCGTTGTCTCAACTGGAATCGGTGCGAGGAGGGCGAGCGCATGACGTACGACCGGCTGGTGTGCGCGAACTGCGCCGCGCCCGTGAGCGAGGGCCGGTGCCCGGTGTGCCGCGCGAACCGCGAGCGGCTGCAGCAGGAGAACAACTTCTTCGCGGGGCTGAACCCCCTGATGCTGATCGCCCTCCTGGCGGTGCTGATCGCGGCGGTGGCGCTGCTCGCCCAGCAGACCGTCTGAGCCCGCCGCCCACGGCGGGGCGGGGCAGGAACGGGAACGGAACGAAGGGCCCGGAACGCGAGCGCGTTCCGGGCCCTTCGTCCTACGTCATGTGCACGGTGCGTGCACGCGCGGCCACCGTCAGGCGGCGGCGCCTCCGCGGCCGGTCATCAGGCGCGGCAGCACCCGGAAGCCGATACCGCCGGCGATCATCGTGGCGGCGCCGATCACCAGGAAGGTCATCTCGGCGGCACCGGTCTCGGCGAGTTCCTTGCCGTTGCCCTGCGCCGAGGTGGCCGGGACGTCGTCGCCGGTGTCGGTGAGGGACGAGGAGCCCTCCTGCTGCGGCGAGGTACCGCCGTCGGGGTCGGCGGCGTTGCCACCGTTGCCGTTGCCATTGCCGTTGCCCGGGGTGGTCGGGTCCTCGGAGGGCTCCTCGACGGGGTCCTCGCCGCCGGGCTCCTCGCCCCCGGGCTCCTCCCCGCCAGGCTCCTCGCCCCCGGGCTCCTCCCCGCCGGGCTCTTCCCCGCCGGGCTCTTCCCCGCCGGGCTCCTCCCCGCCGGGCTCCTCACCCCCGGGCTCCTCGCCGCCAGGCTCCTCGCCGCCAGGCTCCTCGGGGCACTCAGGGCCGGTGCCCACTTCGCAGCCCGGTTCGCCCTCACCCGGGTTCTCCCCGTCGAGGCCGACACCCACCCCGAGGCCCGCGTCGTTCGCCTCGGAGCTCACGCCGATCTCGAAGGCGGAGGCGGCGCCGGCCGCCGTCAGCGAAGCACCGGCCGCGATCACGGCACCGGCCGCGATCCGAGCGACACGGATCCGCGTCTTCTTGGTCATGTGGTTGCTACCCCCAGTAGCTCATCGTCAGTGAGGCGGCGCTCGGGGCCGTGATCAACGGAGTGCGATGAAGCGCCCCCGGTTCACATGCGCCCCGGAGATACGCATGCCACTCTTCACCCTTCCCATTTTCCAAAAGAACGTCAAGGCCGTTGCGTACGCGATGTCCCGCTACGCGCGCTTTGCGGAACCAGGAAGCCGCGACTGTGACATAAAACCCGGAGACCCCGACACAGAAAGGCAACTGCCACCCAGCGGGCGGCAGTTGCCTTGTCGACAAATCGGCGTTCGTGCGGGGAGGTTACTTCTCCTGCTGCTTGCGCCAGCGAATCCCGGCCTCCAGGAAGCCGTCGATCTCGCCGTTGAACACGGCCTCGGGGTTGCCGACTTCGTACTCCGTGCGCAGATCCTTGACCATCTGGTACGGGTGCAGCACGTACGAACGCATCTGGTTGCCCCAGGAGTTGCCGCCGTCGCCCTTGAGGGCGTCCATCTTGGCCTGCTCCTCCTGACGGCGCCGCTCCAGCAGCTTGGCCTGGAGGACGTTCATCGCGGTGGCCTTGTTCTGGATCTGCGAGCGCTCGTTCTGGCAGGAGACCACGATGCCGGTGGGGAGGTGGGTGAGCCGCACCGCGGAGTCGGTGGTGTTCACGCCCTGGCCGCCGGGGCCGGAGGAACGGTAGACGTCCACCCGCAGTTCGGACTCGTCGATCTCGATGTGGTCGGTCTGCTCGACCACGGGGAGGATCTCGACACCCGCGAAGGAGGTCTGGCGGCGGCCCTGGTTGTCGAAGGGCGAGATGCGCACGAGGCGGTGGGTGCCCTGCTCGACGGAGAGCGTGCCGTAGGCGTAGGGCACCTGGACGGAGAAGGTGGTCGACTTGATGCCGGCCTCTTCCGCGTACGACGTCTCGATCAGCTCGGTCTTGTAGCCGTGCTGCTCGGCCCAGCGCAGGTACATCCGCTGGAGCTTCTCGGCGAAGTCGGCGGCGTCGACGCCGCCGGCCTCCGCGCGGATGTTGACGAGCGCCTCACGGGAGTCGTACTCGCCGCTGAGGAGCGTGCGGACCTCCATCTCGTCCAGCGCCTTCCGTACCGCGGTGAGCTCGGACTCGGCCTCCGCGCGGGTGTCCGGGTCGTCCTCCTCCTCGGCCATCTCGAAGAGCACGGCGAGATCGTCGATCCGGCCGCGCAGCGCCTCGGCCTTCCGCACCTCGGCCTGCAGGTGGGAGAGCTTGCTGGTGATCTTCTGCGCCGCCTCCGGGTCGTCCCACAGGGAGGGCGCGGCCGCCTGCTCCTCGAGCACGGCGATGTCTGCCCTCAGCCTGTCGAGGTCCAGGACGGCCTCGATCGACTCCATGGTCGAGGAGAGGGACTTCAGCTCTTCGGATACATCGACGACTGCCACGCCCTCCAGCGTAACGGCTCCGCCGGGCGGCCCACGCAGGGTGGCGTGCACGGGCCCGACGGGCGGGTGCCGGGTGCGGGCCGCCTGGGGGGTGCGTGCCGGTTGCGGGGTGGGGTGCCGGGCTCTTCGCGCCTCCGCCGCCCCTTCCCTTCCCGTCCCTGGAGGCTGCGCCCCCAGACCCCCGTTCGCGCCCATGCGGCGGAGCCGCGCATCGGCACAGCCCCGCGCCCCTGAGGCGCCCCTAGGGGGTGGCCGGTGCTGTGGTCCGGGTGTCATGCGGTGGGCTGGAGGGGTCGTCGGAGGTGGCGAGCCAGGTGGTCACTCCTGCGGCTGTCAGGATGGCCGCCGCTGCCGCGAGGGCGAGGCGGCGTCTGCGGGTGACCGCGCGGTTGCGGGCCGAGCCGGGGCGGGGGGCGCCGGCCGCGCGGGGCGCGCGGGCCGTGCCGCGGGCACCGCCGGCCAGTTCGTCGGGGGCGGGCACCCTCATCGACGTGTGCGTGTCACGGTTGGAGTCGGACGGCTTCGCGCCGGGCACCAGCGGGACCGCGCCACGGCGCCGCACCGGCTCCCCCACGGCCCGGGAGGCACCGGAGGCCGGGACGGCCTCGCCCGCCTCCTCCTCCGGCTCGGTGTCCGGCTCGTCCACGTCCAGCGGCGGCATCCCCGCCAGCATCGGCAGCAGCTCCCGCAGCCGGGCGCCCAGCTCGGAGGCGCGCAGCCGGGACGCCGGGGCCTTCGCCAGGCACTGCACCAGCAGCTGCCACAGCTCGTCCGGGATGCCCGGCAGCGGGACGACGGTTTCGGTGACGTGGCGGCGCAGCACCGCGCCCGGGTGGCCGCCGCCGAACGGTGTGAAGCCCGCGAGCAGCTCGTACAGGACCGTGGCGAGGGCGTAGATGTCGACCGAGGCGCGCGGCGGCAGGCCCTCCACGATCTCCGGCGCCAGATAGTCCGGCGTACCGATGATCTTCGTGGCCCGGGTGCGGCGCGGGGTGTCGATGAGTTTCGCCACTCCGAAGTCCGTGAGCAGGGCGCGGTGCGAGCCACCGGGGCCGAGCGGGCCCTGCATGTCCAGCAGCACGTTCTCCGGCTTCACGTCCCGGTGCACGACGCCGGCCGCGTGCGCCGCCGCCAGCCCGTCCGCGACATCGGCGACGATCGCCACCGCCGCCTCCGGTGCCAGCCTGCGCTCCCGGTCGAGGCGGGTGCGCAGGTCCGTACCCCGGACGAGGTCCATGACCAGTGCGAGATCGTTGCCGTCGACCACCAGGTCGCGTACGGACACGATGTGCGGGTGTTCCAGGCCGAGCAGCGCCGTCCGCTCCTGCACGAAGCGGCCGACGAGCTCCTGGTCCGAGGAGAGATCCTCACGCAGCAGCTTGATGGCGACGGGCCCCTCGGGGCCCTCGCCCAGCCACACCGTGCCGGCGCTGCCCCGCCCGAGGATCTGGTGGGCGGTGTACCGGCTGCCGATTCTCCGTGCCAAGACTGCTCCTACCGACGCGTGTTGTCGCCAAAGCTACGCGTCCGGGGAGCCGGCCTTCACCGGGGATACGGAAATCGACCCCCAGGTGTCGACAAATCAGCAAACAGGCTCAGGGTGCCGAGGGCTCGTCGGGACCGCCCAGGTCCTCGATCCAGCCCGTCACCGAGCCGAACCAGTCGCCGAGCTGTTCCCAGTAGCCCTTGCCCGTGCCGATCCAGCCCTGGAGCGGACTCAGTTCCCAGATCAGCCAGCCCGCGACGAACAGGATGACGACGGTGAACAGGCATCCCTTCAGACAGCCCAGTCCCGGGATGCGCATCGGGTTGGCACCGCGCTGCCGGGGCGGACGCGGCTCCCGGGGCGGACGGGGTTCCCGGGCCGGACGCTGCGGCTCCGGCGGCGGGGCGTACCGCTGCGGCTGGGGCCGCTGGGGCGGGGCGTACTGCTGCGGCTGGGGCTGCTGCGGGTAGCCGTACCCCGGGCCGGGCTGCGGCTGGGGCTGCGGGCGCCGCTGGGGCTGGGGCTGCGGGGGCCGCTGGGGCTGGGCGACCTGCCGCTGGGGGCGGCGGCGCAACGGGTCCTGACCGGGGTCGAGGTACTGGACCTGGGTCTGCTCGTTGCGGTCGCGCGCCGCGCGGAGCTGGTTCTGCCAGGGGTGCGGGTCCTCGGGCCCCGGTGCGCCGGACTGCCCCGGCCGGCCGGGCGGCACCGGAGGCAGCACGGCCGTGGGGTCGGCGGCGCCGGCCGGTCCTCCGGTCTGCGGCAGGACACTGGTCACGCCGTTGGGGTCGTAGCCGCCCGCGCCGTGCGGCAGCACCTGCGTGGCGTCGGCGGCACCGGGGACGTCGGGCACCGGTGCCGGCGCCGGGTCGGGGGCGAGGAGCGCGCCCACGTTCTCCGCGGCGGAGATCTGCCCGGAGTTCGCGTGCACACCGATGCCGTCGGCGACGACCCGGAGACCGCGCCCGAGGTTCTCGGCGCTCGGGCGTTCGTCCGGGTTCTTGCGCAGACAGCGCTCGATGACCGTCCACAGCGGGTCGGGGACGGTGGAGGGGCGGCGCGGTTCGGCGCTCAGATGCTGGTGCAGTACCTCAAGGGCGGAGCCGCCGGAGAACGGCGGGCGTCCGGTGACCAGCTCGTACAGCAGGATGCCGGCGCCGTAGATGTCGACGGCGGAGGTCTGCGGGCGGCCCTCGGCGGACTCGGGCGCGATGTAGGCGGGGGTGCCGACGAACTCGTGGGTACGGGTCAGGCCGGGGGAGTCGGCGAGGCGGGCGATGCCGAAGTCGGTCAGCATCGGGTGCATCTGGCCGCCGGTCTGCTTCAGCAGGACGTTGGCGGGCTTCAGGTCGCGGTGCACCACGCCGTCGGCGTGGCTCGCGCCGAGCGCGTCGGCGATCTGCGCGGTCAGCAGGGCCGCGGCGACGGGCGTGAACGGGCCGTTCTCGCGGAGGTGGCGGTGCAGGTCGGGACCCTCGACGAGGTCCATGACCAGAGCCAGCAGATCACCCTCGACCACCAGGTCACGCACCCGGACGATGTTGGGGTGGGTGAGCCGCAGCAGGACCGAGCGCTCGCGCAGGAACCGCATCACGATGTCGGCGTCACTCGCAAGCTCCTCCTTGAGGACCTTGATCGCGACGGTCTCACCGGGCTGCCCGGGCACGGCCGCCTCGGCACCCGCGGTCTCCCGCTGGCGGGCACGCCAGACGGTGCCCGTGGCGCCGCGACCGAGCGGCTCCTCGAGCAGGTACTTGCTCCCTACCGGCCGCACGTCATGCGCTCCCTGCTGCTTGCTTGCTGGCGTACACCGTGGTCCACCCTGCTCCGGAATGTTCCGACCCACTGTAGTGCCGCCGCTCGGGATACCGGCCGGTCGACTTCGACGTTGTCTTCCTGGTGCTCTGGCTGCCGTTCCTCAGTGGGTTTTACGTACCGGTTCCCGCCGGTGTTCGACGGTTCGAAGGAAAGACGTTGCAGTCGGTCCGTTGGTTGCCGTGCGACGGACGTGACCGATCTCAAGTCGGCACAAAACGATCATCGGCTCGTCACTGGTCAGGCATTTTTACGGGCAGAGCCGACCAATCAAGATCATTCCTTGCCGGAAGGCGGGCGCGTTGTCGGTGTCAGGTGCGAGGATGCGTGCAGTACTGGCCGTACGTGCGCGTGTGGCGGTGGGGGAAGTCCGCGGAGGGGGACCGCGGAGCGGCTTCGTCCCCGTGTCGCGGGCGCCCGCGCAGAAGGGACCCCTGACGGCGATGCAGATCCGGCTGACCGTCGTAGACCCGCTGGGCCCCTCCTCCCCCGCGCGGGAGCGGGCCGCGAGCTGCGACGTGCTGGTCACGGCGCCCGCGGGCACGGCCCTGGCCGCGGTCGCCTCCGCGCTGGCCTCGGCGGTCTCCGGCGGCGACGGCACGTCCGGCTCCACGGGCACACCGGTGTTCTACGCCGGTGACCAGCGCCTCGACGCCCAGCGCTGCACGCTCGGCGAGCCGCCGCTGATCGACGGGGCGATGCTGGCGGTGGGCGCCCCGGGCGAGCCCGAGCCCCATCCCGAGCTGGACGAGGCCCCGACCCGGCTGCATGTCGTCGCCGGTCCCGACGCCGGCGGGGTGCATCTGCTGCACGGCGGCGAGATCCGGATAGGCCGCTCCGCCGACGCCGACGTCCCGCTCGACGACCCGGACGTCTCCCGACTGCACTGCGCGGTGACCGTCGCCGCGGACGGCCATGTCTCGGTCGCCGACCTCGGCTCCACCAACGGCACGACCCTGGACGGCCGCCGCGTGGGCCCCCGCCCGGTCCGCCTGGCCCCGGGGGCGCTGCTGCGCATCGGCGAGTCTGCGCTCCGCCTGACACCGGCGGCGGGACCCCACGCGCGGGCGGCGACGACACCGGACGGGGAGGGGCACGTCCGGGTGCCGGGACCGCGGGCGGGTGAGGGGGCCGCGGGCGGCGCCTCGGCCGCGGGCGGCGCCTCGGAAGGTACCGGGCCCTCCGGCGGCCCTGGGCCGTCCGGGTCGTCCGGGTCCTCCACGGCCTTCGGGTCCTCCGGGTCGTCCACGACCTTCGGGTCGTCCGGGTCCTCCGGATCCTCCGCGACCTCCGGGTCGTCCGGGACCTCCGCGACCTCCGCGACCTCCGGGACCTCCGGGACCTCCGGGGGTGCCGCGGACGCGCGGACCTCCGCGGGCGCCGAGGCACCCGGGACGCCCGGCCGCGCGGGAATCGCCAGGGAGACCCCGCGCGCCCGCGTGGAACCCACGGCCCCGCCGCAGGGACGAACCCACCACGCCTACGGCTCGGCGAGCCGGGCCGCGAACGACCGGCCGGCCGGCGGTCAGGTCCCGGGCGGTACGGCCCGGGACGGCAGGACACCGGACGGCACGGCTCCCGGCAACGGGGCTCGCGGACTGGCGTCCGCCGGACAGGCTCCGGGCAGCGGATCCGCCGACGGTCACGCCCCGGACGGGCAGACCCCCGGCGGGTACGCCACGCGCGGACGGGCCCCGGGCCGACCGGGCGCGGGCGGACCGGGCACCGGCGGGCCAGGCGCGGGCGGACCGGGCACCGGCGGGCCAGGCGCGGGCGGGCCAGGCACCGGCGGACCAGGCACCGGCGGACCAGGCGCGGGCGGACCGGGCGGACCAGGCGCGGGCGGACCGGGCGGACCAGGCGGCGGAGGACCCCGCGTGCCGGAGCAGGGCGGGGCACCCCGGACAGAACAGTGGGGAGGCCCCGCGGGAGGGCGCACGCTGCGGATCGCCGCTCCGGGGGACTCTCTCCGGGTACCCAAGGGGCGCCGTGTGTCGCAGCCGAGGCCGGTCGCGGGCGAGACGCACGCGGACCGCGGAGCGCGCGACGAAGGGCACGGCGCCGGGTCCGGCGGCCCCGCCGACGCCGGGCGCCGGGCCCACGACGCGGCCCACGGCGACTCCCGGGACGAGGCGCCCGCCGCCGCGCCCCGTCAGGGGCATGGGGAACTCCCCGGCGGCACCACACGCGACGGCCGCTACGGCGGACCCGGCGCCGGCCCCGCAGGCGACGCATACGACAGGAGTCCCCGCTCGATCCGCACACCCGGCACGACGCCCGGAGGACTCCCCTCCGGCACCGCGTCCGACGGGCACCACGACGGAACTCCCCACACCCGCTCCACCCCCGCGCCCGGAGAACCCTCCAGTACCACCGACACCGCACACGACGGCCGCTACGGCCGACCTCCCACCCCCGGCACCGCCCACGCGCCCGGCGGACCCACCTCCGGCACCACCGGCGACGTACCCGCCGGGGACCCCCGCCGGACCCGGACACCCGGCGCGGCGCCCGGAGCATTCCGCGCCGGTACCGGACACGACGGGCCGCGTGACGGGCAGCGCTCCGCCCCCACGGCCGGTGGCGCCCCCGGGGACCTGCCCGGCGGTGCCCCGCGCGAGGAGCGCCACGGCGGACCTCCCGCCCCGGCCCCCGGTACCGCTCGCGCGCCCGAGGGCCCCACCGGCCGTACGACGGGCCACGCATACGGCGGGCACGACGACGAAGGCACCGGCCCCGCCCGCGCGGCCGGTGACGCGCGCGACGGGCAGTACCGCGAGGTGTCCCACCCCACCGCATACGGATCCGGCGTCGGCCCCACCGTCCCCGGCTCCCGCAAAGGCACCCCCCTGCGCGGCACCGACCTCCCTGCCTCCCCCAGCGGGCGGAAGCGGGGCGGGATCGGAGCCTGGGCCCGGCGGCTGGCCGGAGGCAGGCCGGAGCGGGACGCGCCGGTGCTCGCGCGGGGTGACCACGACACGGAGCCGGACGGACCCCCGCCCGGGCCGGCCCTCGCCACCCCCGTACAGCCCGAGACCTGGCCGGACCCGGCCGCGGTGCTGCTGACCGCGCTCGGCCCCGGCCCCCGGCTGTGGGAGCGCGGGCCGGGGCATCCCGAAGCGCTCACGGTCCGGCTCGGCACCACCGACCGGACCGCGCCGGACGGCTCGGGCCCGCTGCCCGCCGTACCGGTGACATCGGACCTGCGCGAGGTGGGCACGCTGGGACTGGCCGGTCCCCGCGAGCGTCTCGCCGGGCTGGCCCGCGCGGTGCTGGCCCAGCTCGCCGCGCTGCACTCCCCCGACGCGCTGGAGATCGTCCTGATCGCCGCGGACCACTCCCGTCCCCTGGCGGAGCGCGCCGCGGAGTGGTCCTGGCTGGGCTGGCTGCCGCATGTGCGCCCGGGGCACGGCCAGGACTGCCGGCTGCTGCTCGCACACGACCGCGAACAGGCCACGGCCCGCGCGGACGAGCTGCTGCGCCGGCTGGCGGACCACGATCACGCGGCTGCGGGCGCCCCGCCCGTACCGGCCGACGGTCCGTACAGCGTGGTCGTCGTGGACGGTGATCCCGGCGGCGCCGACGTTCGCGAGGCGGTGGCCCGGCTCGCCCAGGACGGCCCCCGGGCCGGGATCCATGTCGTGTGTCTGGCCGAGACGCCCGCCGCCTCCCCCGCGTCCCCGGTGTCGGAGACGTACGAGGAGGCCTGCGCGGTGGCGCCGGCGTTCCGGCAGTGCGGGGCCGTCGCCCTGCTCAGCGGTGACGTGGCGACCGCGCTGCGGCTGCTGCGGGTGGCCGGAAGCGGCTCGGGGACGCCCCCGGGCCCGGTCGGGCACGGCACTCTCGCCACCGTCGACGCGGTCTCCCCCGCCTGGGCCGAGCGGTTCGCACGGGCACTCGCCCCCCTGCGCACCGACGGCACCGAGGGCGAGCGGCACGCGCGTGTGTCCGCTCCGCTGCCCCCGTCGGCGCGGCTGCTGGACGAGCTGGGCCTGGCCCGCGCCACCCCGGCCTCGCTGATGGCGCGTTGGGCGGACGCGGCCGACGACGCCCAAGCGCTCGGCGGGCGCGTCACCGCCATACTGGGCGCCGGACCGCGCGGCCCGGTCGTCGCCGACCTCGCCGCCGACGGACCGCATCTGCTGATCGAGGGACCGCCCGGCAGCGGCCGTACGGAACTGCTGCGGGCGGTCGTCGCCTCGCTGGCCGCCGCCGAGCGCCCCGACCGGCTGGGCATCGTGCTGGTCGACGGCAGGTGCGGCCCCGCGACGGGCACCGGGCACGGCGAGGGCCTGCGGGTGTGTACGGACGTACCGCATGTCACCACGCATCTGGGATCCAACGATCCGGTGCGGATGCGGGAGTTCGCCCAGTCCCTGAGCGCCGAACTGAAGCGGCGCGCGGAGTTGCTGGGCCGCTCGGACTTCGCGGAGTGGCACACCGGACGCGAGCTGTCGGACCGTATGGTCGCCCAGCGCACGGCCGCCTCCCGCGCGGGAGCGGCGACGGGGACGGGGACAGCGACGGGGACGGGGACGGGCGAGCAGAACGGCGATCTCGACACCCCGCCCAGCTCGACGCTGCGGCTGCGGCCGGGGGCGGGACGGCGCACCACGGAGCCCGCGCCGCCGCCGCTGCCGCGGCTGGTGGTGGTCGTGGACGATCTGGACACGCTGGTGTCCCCCGCGCTCGGCTCGCCGGGGCGGCCCGCCGCCGGGTCGGTGATGCGGGCGCTGGAGGCCGTGGCGCGGGACGGCGAGCGGCTCGGCGTCCATCTGGTGGCGGCGACCGGCCCCTGTGCCCGGACGGCGCAGACCGAGCCGGTGCGGCAGGCGTCGCTGCGCGTCGCCCTCGACCCGCCCGGGCCGGGCGGCGGTCCGGACGACCCGGCGCCGGGCCGTGGCCGGCTGGCCCGCCCGGACGGACGGGAGACGGCGTTCCAGGGCGGCCGGGTGACCGGCCGCATCCCGCGCACGGCGACCCTGCGGCCGACGGTCGTCCCCCTGGAGTGGCACCGCATGGGCGACCCCCCGGCCCGCCGCCAGGTCCGCGAGCTCGGCAACGGCCCGACGGACCTGGCGCTGCTCGCCAGCGCGCTGGAGCGGGCGGCCCGTCAGGTCTCGGCCGCGCAGGTGCCGTCCCTCCTCTGACCGCGGGGAGGCCGGCGGTTCAGTGGCGGCGGCCGGCGGGACCTCCCCGCGAGTGTCCCCCGCGCTCGGCTCGCCGGGGCGCCCCACCGCCGGGTCGGTGATGCGAGCGCTGGAGGCCACCGCGGGGAGGCCGGCGGTTCAGTGGCCTCCCCGGTTCTCCACACAGGGTCCGGTTCCGGGCTGGGGCTCGGCGTAGGCGCCGTGCACCTCGACGATCAGCTCGGTCTTCGTCAGCCGGCCGGACACGCACGCCTCTCCCGTGTGCACGCTGTAGAACCCCTCGGCGATGTAGACCCCGTGCTCCTCCCCGCAGCCGAGACGCGCCAGGGCCGCCGCGATCCGCTCCTCGGCGAAGACGCCGTACGCACCGGCCCCGCCCTCCTCGCGCACCTTCTCCAACTCCGCGCGGACGAGTCCCGCCGAGGCCGTTCCCCAGGCGCGCTGCTCCGGGGTGAGCGACGCCTCCATCCGGTAGGCGTGGTTCTCGGCGTAGTGGGGAGCACCGTCCCAGCTCCGCTCCTGCGGGCGGTCGGCGCTCCCGGCGGAGGAGGGCGCGGAGGGTGACGGGGCCACCGTGGGGGCCTCGGCCGGCCGCGCGCACGCCGGCCGGGAGTCGGGGGACGGCCGGGAGTCGGGGGACGGCCGAGGGCTCTCCGACGGCGCCGCCCGAACGCCGCCCCGCTGTGTCCCGCACGCCGCCGTCAGGGCGAGCGTCAGAAGGGCGACCACGGCGCCCGATCGTCTGATGAGCATGCCCTCAGCATTCCGGCCCGGGGCCGGGGTGTCATGAGTCGGGGTACTCACCCGTGCTGACTGCTGGTCACGACGTGGTCACGATCCCCGACTTGACACGGGACGCGCTCTTGCCACCCCCGGGCCCCGTCGGTAGACCGGAGCGCACGGGACAGCGCTCGAACGTTCGGCGAAGTACAGCGAAGTACGACGGAGTACTACGGAGTACGAAGAACGGGGCATGATGCGCAGGACGAGCAGGTTCATCCGGATACGCAGGTCGCCCGACCACCATGTGACGGCTCCCCGCACCCGCGGCGCCACGAGAGCCGCCGCGGCGCTGGCCGCGGGTGTGCTCGCGGTCTCCCTCACCGCCTGCGGGGGCGACGACGACAGCGGTGACAAGGACAAGGACGACGGGAGTGGCGGCACCGGCACCACCGTCACCCTGCCCCGGCTGGACGGCGAGAGCCTGGAGGTCGCCGCCGTGTGGTCCGGCACCGAACAGGCCAACTTCAAGAAGGTCCTGGCGGAGTTCGAGAAGCGCACCGGCGCGAAGGTGACCTTCGTCCCCGCCCAGGACCCGATCATCAACTTCCTCGGTTCGAAGATCGCGGGCGGGGCCCCGCCCGACGTGGCGCTGCTGCCGCAGCCGGGCGCCATCAAGCAGGCCGTGGAGAAGGGCTGGGCGAAGCCGCTGGGCGCCGAGGCGCAGGCCGAGCTCTCCAAGAACTACGCGCAGGCCTGGCAGGACATCGGCAAGGTCGACGGCAAGCAGTACGGCGTCTACTACAAGGCCGCCAACAAGTCGCTGATCTGGTACAACGCCCAGGTCTTCGAGAACGCCGGCGCGGCCGAACCCAAGACCTGGGACGAACTGCTCACCACCGCGCAGATGGTGTACGACTCCGGGGTCACCCCGTTCTCGGTCGGCGGCGCCGACGGCTGGACGCTGACCGACTGGTTCGAGAACATCTACCTCTCCCAGGCGGGGCCGGAGAAGTACGACCAGCTGGCCAGGCACGAGATCAAGTGGACGGACCCCTCCGTCAAGGAGGCCCTGACCACGCTCGCCGGGGTCTGGGGCAAGAAGGACTATGTGGCGGGCGGCGCGTCCGGCGCGCTGCAGACGGAGTTCCCGGCGTCCGTGACGCAGACCTTCACCGGCGGCGACCAGCCCAAGGCCGGGATGGTGTACGAGGGCGACTTCGTGCAGGTCACCATCGGCGAGACCGACGCGAAGGTGGGCACGGACGCGAAGGTCTTCCCGTTCCCGGCGGTCGGTGACGTCCCGCCCGTGGTGTCCGGCGGCGACGCGGCGGTGATCCTGGAGGACTCGAAGGCGGCGCAGGCACTGGCGACGTTCCTCGCCTCGCCGGACGCGGCGGGTGTCCAGGCGAAGCTGGGCGGTTATCTGTCGCCCAACAAGAACGTGCCGAACTCCGCGTACCCCAACGAGGTGCAGCGGAAGATGGCCAAGGCGCTGATCGACGCCGGTGACGACTTCCGCTTCGACATGTCCGACCAGGCCCCGCAGGCGTTCGGCGGTACGCCCGGCAAGGGCGAGTGGAAGGCGCTGCAGGACTTCCTGAAGAACCCGGGGGACGTCGCGGGGACGCAGGCGCGGCTGGAGGCCGACGCGGCCGCGGCGTACGGGAACTGACCGGCGATGGCGTCGGACACGGCGGCGGGGGCCCCGAGGAAGGCCCCTGCCGCTCCCAGGTCGCGCAAGAGCGTCACCGGCACCCGGAGGACGGTCGCGGCGCTGTTCCTGCTGCCCGCGCTGGTCCTGCTCGGTGCGCTCGTGGTCTACCCGATCGGGTACTCCGTCGTCCGCAGCTTCTACGACCAGTCCGGCGACGGTTTCGCCGGTTTCGACAACTACCACGCGCTGTTCACCGACGACGGCATCCGCACCGCCCTGAAGAACAACGTCATCTGGGTGGTGTTCGCGCCGACGGTCGCGACCGCGCTCGGTCTGGTCTTCGCGGTGCTGACCGAACGGGTGCGCTGGGGCACGGCGTTCAAGCTGGTCGTCTTCATGCCGATGGCGATCTCGATGCTGGCGGCCGGCATCATCTTCCGTCTGGTGTACGACCAGGACCCGGACAAGGGTGTGGCCAACGCGGTGTGGGTCGGGGTGCACGACACCTTCGCCCAGTCGTCGGCGTTCCCGAAGGCGCACCCGGGCCGTGAGTCGCCGCTGGAACCGGCCGGCGGGGGCGCGTTCATCACCAAGGGCACGGTGAGCGCCGGTGACACGGTCACGCTGCCGCTGGTGGGGGTCGCCCCGGAGCAGATGCCGGACGGCGCAAAGCCCGCGGCGGCGGCGAGGCCGGAGGGCGACCGGATCACCGGCACCACCTGGCAGGACTTCACGCGCGGCAAGGGCGTCGGCACGCTGAACCAGGTCGACTCCTCCGAACTGGGCTATGCGGGGATGCGGATCGAGGCCGTCAAGGACGGCCGGGTGGTGGAGACGGCCACGGCGGGCGACGACGGCACGTTCTCCCTGTCGTCGAAGGCCGACGGGGCACAACTCAGGCTGCCCGCCGCCAACTTCGCCGCGCCGTACAACGGGCTCGACTGGCTCGGCCCGTCGCTGGTCACCCCCGCGATCATCGGCTCGTACATCTGGATGTGGGCGGGCTTCGCGATGGTGCTGATCGCGGCCGGGCTCGCGGGCATGCCCCGGGAGCTGCTGGAGGCCGCGCGGGTGGACGGCGCCAACGAGTGGCAGGTGTTCAGACGGGTCACGGTGCCCCTGCTGGCGCCGGTTCTCGCGGTGGTCACCGTCACCCTGATGATCAATGTGCTGAAGGTGTTCGACCTGGTGTTCATCATCGCCCCGGGCTCCGCCCAGGACGACGCCAACGTCCTGGCGCTGGAGCTCTACCGCCAGGGCTTCTCGGCGGACCAGCCGGGCATCGCCAGCGCGATCGCGGTGTTCCTGCTGCTGCTGGTGATCCCGGTGATGTGGTTCAACATACGGCGGCTGCGGCGGGAGGTCCGGCGATGAGTGCCACCGAGGCGGGCACGGCACCCGCCCCCGCTGTCCGGGCCGTGCCGTCGCTGGGTTCGCGGCTCGCCCAGTGGGCCGGCGGCGGTCTGGTGCGGGTGTTCCTGATCGTCGTCGGCCTGTTCTGGCTGGTCCCGACGATCGGGCTGCTGCTGGCCAGTCTGCGCACCCCGCGGGACATGGCCGCCGACGGCTGGTGGACGGTGTTCACCGAGCCCTCCCAGCTCACCTTCGACGCCTACGGGACACTGCTGGAGAACGACGACATCACGGGCTCGCTGCTGAACACGGTGTACATCACCGTTCCGGCGACCGTGCTGGTGGTGCTGATCGGCTCGCTCGCGGGCTACGCCTTCGCCTGGATGGAGTTCCCCGGCCGCGACTGGTGGTTCCTGGCGGTCGTGGGGCTGCTGGTGGTGCCGGTGCAGGTGGCGCTGATCCCGATCGCCGAACTCTTCGGCTCGCTGGGCATCTTCGGCTCCCTCACCGGTGTGGTCCTCTTCCACGTCGGTTTCGGTCTGCCGTTCGCGGTGTTCCTGCTGCGGAACTTCTTCGCGGAGATCCCGAGGGAGCTGCTGGAGGCGGCCCGGCTGGACGGGGCGGGGGAACTGCGGCTGTTCGTCCGGGTCGTGATGCCACTCGCCGGGCCGGCGATCGCCGCGCTCGGCATCTTCCAGTTCCTGTGGGTGTGGAACGACATGCTGATCGCGCTGATCTTCACCGACTCGGGAAACCAGCCGATCACCGTCGCCCTGCAGACGCAGGTACGGCAGTTCGGCAACAACATCGACGTCCTCGCGCCCGGCGCGTTCATCTCGATGGTGATCCCGCTGGTCGTGTTCTTCGCGTTCCAGAGGCAGTTCGTCTCCGGGGTGATGGCGGGAGCCGTCAAGTAGCAGATGATCCGCCAAAGTTGAAGGGGCGGGCCGGTGAGGTCCGCCCCTTCGTGTGACGGACGTCCCCCGGATGCCGCAGGGGGCGTAACCAAGTCGGCCCAGCGGCCGTTGCCGGGCAGAACGCCCGCAGCGACCGTTGGATGCCCCTTGCCCAGGTTCAGTGTCATTGTCCCCGCGTACCAGGTCCAGGCGTATCTGCACGAGTGCCTGGAGTCGGTGCTGTCGCAGTCGTATCCCGATCTCGAACTGATCGCCGTCGACGACTGCTCGCCGGACGCCTGCGGTGCGGTGATCGACGAGTTCGCGGCCCGGGACCCGCGCGTACGGGTGGTGCACCTGCCGGAGAACACCGGCCTCGGGCGGGCGCGCAACGCGGGGATGGAGCGGGCGACCGGCGACTACCTGGTGTTCCTGGACGGCGACGACACCCTCACCCCCGGCGCGCTGCTCGCCCTCGCCGACCGGCTGAAGGAGACCGGTGAACCGGACGTGCTGGTCTACGACTACGCGCGCGTCTACTGGTCGGGCGAGGCCGTGCGCAACCAGGTCGCGGCCGAGCTCACCGAGCGCGGTCCGGCTCCGTTCCGGCTCACCGACCGGCCGGGGCTGCTGAACCTGCTGATGGTGGCCTGGAACAAGGCGTACCGGCGGGACTTCGTCCGGCGCGCGGGCCTGTCGTTCCCGCCCGGCTACTACGAGGACACCCCGTGGACGTACCCGGCCCTGATGACGGCGGAGTCTATCGCCACCCTGGACCGGGTGTGCGTGCACTACCGGCAGCGGCGGTCCGGCTGCATCCTGCGCACCACAAGTGACCGGCACTTCGATGTCTTCGACCAGTACGACCGGGTCTTCGCGTTCCTCGACGGGCGACCCGAACTGGAGCGCTGGCGCCCGGTGCTGTTCCGCCGCATGGTCGATCACCTGGTGACGGTGTACACGCGGCGGGACCGGCTGCCGCGCGGTTCGCGGGCCGCGTTCCTGCGCCGGGCGCGGGCCCACTACCGGCGTCACCGGACACCCGGAGCAGCCGTCCCCGCGCGCACCCGCGTCCACCACACGCTGGTCCGCTTCGGCCTGCGCCGCACCTACCGGACCCTGCGGCTGACGGCCGCCCTGTGCCGCGGGACGGCCCGGCTCACCCGGCGGCTGCCGGGCACCCTGCGCCGCGCCGTCCTGCGCGGGCACTACCGGTTCCAGCGACTGCTCCCGCTGCGCGCCGACCACGCCCTGTTCACCGCCCGGGCGGGCCGCGGCGGCGACCCGGGCGCCCTGGAGGCCGCGGTGCGCGACCTCGCCCCGCACGTGCGCACCGCCTGGGTGGCCGGCCCGGAGCACGCGCACACCCTCGCGCCGGGCACCCGTCTCCTCGTCCCCGGTACGGCCGCCCACTGGACCGCGCTCGCCAGGTCCGCGTATCTGGTGACGGACACCGAGGCCGGGCCCGGCCTGGTCAAGCGCAAGGGCCAGATCCTCGTCCGGACCCAGCCGAGCACCCCCCTCGGGCATGTGGGCCTGGACCTCCAGGAGCGTCCGGCGGCGGCCCGCGGCACCGACTTCGCCCGGCTGCTGGCGGACGTCGACCAGTGGGACTACGTCGTCTCCGCCGACCGTCACTCCACCCTGACCTGGGAGCGGGTGTATCCCGGCCGCTACACCACCCTGGAGTACGGCAGGCCGCGCACCGACCGGTTCCACACGGCGACCGACGCGGACGTCGCCCGGCTGCGGGCGTCGCTGGGCATCCCGCGGGGCTCGGTGGCGATCCTGTACGCGCCGGCCCGCCGCGACCACGTCCGCACTCAGCCCCGGCTGCTCGACCTGGAGCGCGTGGTGCGCCGGCTCGGTCCGCGGTTCGTCGTCCTGGACCGCGGCCCTCACCCGCAGGAAGGGCCGGCCGGGGCCGCCGTGGACCGGGTCCTGGACGTGAGCGGGCATCCGGACCCGGTGTCACTGTGCCTGGCCTCGGACGCCCTGGTCACGGACTTCTCCCCGCTGATGTTCGACTACGCGGTCCTGGACCGGCCGGTCGTGCTGCACGCCGCCGGCCGGGAGGCGTACGAGGCGGTCCACGGGCTCTACCTCGACCCGCGCTCCGTCCCGCCGGGGGCGGTCGCGGGCAGCGAGGACGATCTGATCGACATCTTCGCCTCCGGCCACTGGTGCGGCGCCCGCTCCGCCCGGCTGCGCGCGGCGTTCCGCGACCGCTTCTGTCCGCACGACGACGGCCGGGCCGCCGAACGGGTCGTGCGCCGGGTCCTGCTCGGGGAGACCGCCCTCCCTCCGCTCGTCCCCCTGGACGAGCGTCGCCCGGCCCCGCCGGCCGCCGCCGCGCTCGGCACGCCGTCGCTCGCGTCGCCGCCGCCGCGGCAGCCCGCCGGACTGCTGCCGGACTGCTGACCGTCACCGACGGCGGCCGACCGTCGTTCCCCTCTCGGGAGTTCCCATGCCCCCCGGCCCGTCACGGCCCGCTCCGGCCCGGCCGCCCGCCCGGCGGCCGACGGGGCGGCCCGGCCGGCGCCGCGCACGCCGACGCGGGCGCCACGCCATCCCCCCTACGGAAAGAGCAGCACGTCATCCCCTACGGAGAGAGCAGCATGCCCCGCTTCAGCATCATCGTCCCGTCCCATGGGGTCGCAGGTCGGCTGGGCCAGGCGCTGGACTCGGTCCTCGCCCAGTCCTTCGGTGACTTCGAGCTGATCCCGGTCTGTGACGCGGCCGGGTCCCCGGCGGCCGACGTGGCCGCCCGGCACGCCGAGCGGGACTCCCGGGTGGCTCCCGTGCACGCGCCGCCGGCGCAGGGGCTGGCGGGGGCGCGCAACGCGGGGATGCGGGCGGCGACCGGGACGTATCTGCTGTTCCTCGACGGCGACGACGTCCTGGTCCCGGGCGCGCTGGCCGCGCTGGAGGCGCGCCTGGCGAGGACCGGCGACGTGGACGTGCTGCACTTCGAGCACGAGCGGGTCCCGTGGTGGGAGGGCGAGTCCACCAACCCGGCCGCGCCCCTGCTGGCGCACACCCCGGACGACGCCTTCACCCCCGATCGCGCCCCCCGGCTCACCGGCGTGCGCCTCCCGGCGTGGAGCGCGGCCTGGCGCCGTACGTTCGCCGCCGAGCAGTGCCTGGCGTTCCCCCCGGGGCACTTCACGGACATCGGCTGGGGCGGCCTCGCGATGCTGGGCGCCGAGCGGGTGGCGGTGCTCCGCGCGGTGGTCGTACGGCATCTGGTGCGCCGGCAGGGCAGCAGGCTGAACCTGCCCGGCGCACACCACGCCGACCTGCTGGACCAGACCGACCTGGTGCTCACCCGCGCCGCCGACCTGCAGGTGTCCGCCGACCGGACGCGACCGCTGTTCGAGCAGTTGTTCGCGGTCGTCCTGAAGACGGCCGCGCACCCCCGGCGGCTCCCTTCCGGCCGCCGCGCGTTCTTCCGCCGCGCGAGCGCCCTGTACCGCCGTCACCGCCCGGCCGGCTTCCGGCCCCCGCCCGGCAGCCTGGGGGTGCAGCACCGGCTGCTGGCGGCCGGTGCCTACCCGGCCTTCGCGGCCCTGCGCGGCTCGCGTCGCGCGGCGGCCCGGCTGGCGGCCGCGGTGCCCCGTCCCCAGGGTCTGCGCACCCGGCTGCTGTACCGGATGCAGCTGCGCCGCCCGCTGGACCCGCACCTCGCCGTGTACTGCGCGTACTGGGGCCGCGGCTACGCCTGCAACCCGGCGGCGATCCACCGCGCCGCCCGCACACTCGCCCCGCACATCCGCTCGGTGTTCCTGGTGGAGGCCGACCAGGCGCACACCGTGCCGGAGGACGTCGAGTACGCGGTCATCGGCAGCCGGCGCTACTGGAAGGTGCTGGCCCGCGCCACGTACCTGGTGAACAACGCCAACTTCGCGGAGGGCGTCGTCAAACGCCCCGGCAGCGTCCACCTCCAGACGCAGCACGGCACCCCGCTGAAGACCATGGGCGTCGACCAGTCGACCTACCCGGTGGTGGCGGCCGCCACGGGCAGCTTCACCAAGCTGCTCGGCCGGGTGGACCGCTGGGACTACAACCTGTCCTCCAACCCCCACTCCACCCGCGTGTGGGAGCGCGCCTTCCCCGGCTCCTACGAGCATCTGGAGTACGGCTATCCGCGCAACGACGTGTATCTGACGGCCGGCGCCGACGACGTGGCCCGGATCCGCGCGGAGCTGGGCGTCCCCGAGGGCGCGCGGGCCGTGCTGTACGCGCCCACCCACCGCGACCACCACACCGGCTTCGAGCCCGGCCTCGACCTGGAGGCGTTCTGCGCGGCGGCCGGCGAGGACGTCGTGGTGCTGCTGCGCGCCCACTACTTCTACGACCGGGGCGGGAGCGGGGGCGGCCGGATCAGCCGGGTCAGCCAGGTCATTGATGTATCCGCGCACCGCTCCTCGGAGGACGTGTGCCTGGCCGCCGACGCGCTGATCACCGACTACTCGTCGATCATGTTCGACTACGCCGTCCTGGACCGACCGATCGTCGTGTACGCCGACGACTGGGACGTCTACCGGGAGACCCGCGGCGTCTGCTTCGACCTGATGGCCGGGCCGCCGGGACCGGTCGCGCGGACCCCCGACGAGCTGGCCCGGGTGTTCCGCGACGGCTCGTACGCGGGCGCGGAGTCGGCCGCCCTGCGGGCCCGGTTCCGGGAGCGGTTCTGTGCCTTCGACGACGGGCGGGCCGCCGAACGGGTCGTACGCAGGGTGCTGCTCGGTGAGCCTCCCGAGAGCCTGCCGCCCGTGATCCCGCTCGCGGAGCGTGTCCCCGCCCCCGCGGCCGCCACCACCCCGGTGAGGAGCTGACGTGCCCCGCTTCAGCGTCATCGTCCCCGTCCACAAGGTGCAGGGGTATCTGCACGCCTGTCTCGACTCGGTGCTCGAACAGTCGTACCGCGACATCGAGGTGATCGCGGTCGACGACCGCTCCCCCGACGGCTGCGGGGCGATCCTCGACGCGTACGCGGCCCGTGACGAGCGGGTCCGGGTGCTGCACCTGCCGGAGAACGTGGGTCTGGGGCGGGCCCGCAACGCGGGCCTGCCGCACGCGACGGGTGACTACCTGTTCTTCCTGGACAGCGACGACACCCTCACCCCGGGCGCGCTGCGCGCCCTGGCCGACCGGCTCGACGAGACGGGCGACCCGGACGTGCTGGTCTTCGACTACGCCCGCACCTACTGGTGGGGCGGCACCCGCCGCAACGTCCTGGCCCATGTCCTGGCGGAGAGCGCCGACGGCACCTTCACCGCCGCCGAGCGGCCGGAGATCCTCGATCTGCTGATGGTGGTGTGGAACAAGGTCTACCGCCGCGACTTCGTCGAACGGGAGGGCTTCGGCTTCCCGCCCGGCTACTACGAGGACACGCCCTGGACGTTCCCGGTGCTGCTCAGCGCGGAGCGCGTCGCGACCCTGGACCGGATCTGCCTGTACTACCGGCAGCGCCGCCAGGGCAGCATCCTGTCCACCACCAGCCGCAAGCACTTCGACGTCCACGAGCAGTACGCGCGGGTGTTCCGGTTCCTCGACGCCCGCCCGGCACTGGCGCACTGGCGGCCCCTCCTGCACACCAAGATGGGCGAGCACTGTCTCGACATCCTCTCCAAGCCGGACCGGCTGCCGCCGTCCGACAAGGGCGAGTTCTTCCGCCGTACGGCCGAGATGTTCCGGGCGCACCGGCCGGAGGGCGCCCGGGTCCCCGCCGAGCTGCGGGTGCTGGAGGGCGGCTACGCCGGCTACGTACTGCGGCGCCGGGCGGAGCGGGCCGGCCGGGAGCTGGGGCGGCGGGCCGGTCAGGCGCGCGCGGCGACGGCGGCGCGGGCCCGGGCGGCCCGGTCCTCGTTGCGCCGCCCCCTGGACCCGGAGCTCGCCGTGTACTCGGCGTTCTCGCACCGGGGCGTGCTCGGCGACCCGGCGGCGATCCACCGCGCGGCGCGTGACATCGCCCCGCACATCAGGGGCGTCTGGGTGCTGGCCGACGAGGAGCGGGCGGCCGGGCTGCCACCGGACACCGAGTACGTGCTGCCGGACTCCCCCGGTTACCGCAGGGTGACCGAGCGGGCCACGTACTTCGTCAACAACGTCAACTGGTCGGGTGCGCTGGTGAAACGTCCGGGAAGCGTGCACATCCACACCCATCAGGGCACCCCGCTGAAGTTCATGGGCGCCGATCTGCTGGACAGGCCCGGCGCCCGGCTCGGCCTGGACGTACCGCAGATGCTGCGCCGGGCCGACCGCTGGGACCACAGCCTGGTTGCCAACCGGCACTCCGAGCTGGTGTGGGAGCGGGCGTATCCCTGCCACTTCGCCTCGCTGCGCAGCGGCAGCCCGCGCAACGACGTCCTGGTCCGGGCGGGCCGGGACAGCGGCCGGGAGGTCCGGGCGCGGCTCGGGATCCCCGAGGGCGACACGGTGGTGCTGTACGCGCCGACCCGCCGCGACTACCGCAGGGACGGGCTGGTGGAGCGGATCGACCCGGCCCGGTTCGCCGCCGACCTGGGCGAGGGGCGCACCCTCGTGGTCCGGCTGCACCCCTCGCTCGCCGACGGCCCTGCGCGCGGTCTCGGTCTCACGGAGCTGCACCGGCGGGGCGTGCTCGTCGACGCCACGGACGAGCCGGAGGCGCAGGACGTGCTGCTCGCCGCCGACGTCCTGGTCACCGACTATTCGGCCCTGATGTTCGACTACGCCAACCTGGACCGGCCGATCGTGATCCACGCCGACGACTGGGACGTCTTCCGGGCCAGCCGCGGCGCCTATGTGGACATCACCGCCGAGGCGCCGGGCCATGTGGCGCGCTCGTACCGGGAGCTTGCATGGCTGTTCGACTCCGGTACCTGGCAGGACGAGGAGGCGGCGCGGCTGCGGTCCGCCTTCCGGGAGCGGTACTGCGAGTTCGACGACGGCCTGGCCGCCGAACGGGTGGTGCGCGCCCTGATGCTGGACGAGCCGATGCCGGACCGGTCCCCGTCCCCGTCCCGGGTGCCCGTCCAGACCGGCCGGCGTGACCAGTTGAACGCGTCGTGAGGCCGCGCACCTGGGTGCTGCTCCTGACCGTGGTCTTCGCGCTGCTGCAACTCGCGAACGTGTCCGGGCGGGACACCCCCGACAGCAAGAACTACCTGTCGTACGCGCTGAGTCTGGGCGGCGCCGGCAAGCGGGAGGCCGCGGCCGTCACCATCGACCACTACTGCGCGGGCCGGGCGTCGATGGCGCACCGCAGGCAGAACGTGGACGTGGTGCGCTTCCACGCCCCGGACCCCGCGCCCCGGGTGCTGCGGGAGTGCCGGGAGGAGGAGTGGCGGGCGGTCGAGGCGCGGCTGGCGGCCGGTGGGGCCGGCGGGCACACCGTGCCGTTCATGTCCGAGCGGTTCATGCGGATCTTCGAGGTACGTCCCGGCTATCCGGTGTTCCTGGTGCCGTTCGTCGGCCTGTTCGGTGCGACCTGGGGTCTGTGGGCGGCGGGTGTGGTCGTCACCTGCGTGGGCGGGGTGCTGGCCTTCCTGGTGCTGCGTGCCCTGTCGGTGCCGGTACCGCTCGCGCTCACCGGGCAGGCGCTGTTCCTGGTCCTGCCGTGCGGGACGACGGCGATGCGCCCGATGGCCGAAGGGCTGCTGCTGGCCCTCACCCTGGCCGCGCTGTGGGGATGTGCGCTGGTGCTGGAGGGGAGCAGGACGCGGGCGGGCACGGCGCTCGTGTGCGCCGCGCTGCTCGCGCTGTTCACCGTGAAGCACTCGCAGGCGCTGTTCCTCGGACTGTGCCTGGCGGGCGCGGGCGCGGCGGTCGCGGTCCGGCGCCGGTGGCGGGGGCTGCCTCCGGGGCGCGGTGTGGTGGCGCTCGCCGGGGCGGGGTGCGTGGGGGCACTGGGCACGCTGCTGCTGGCCCGGCTGCTGGAGTATCCGTCGGTGTCGGAGAGCGTGCAGGACCTGCTGACCGATCACTTCGCCCGTCCGGACCGGGAGCGTCCCTGGGCGGAGTTCTTCCAGCTCCAGGGGAACTTCTGGATGGAGTGGCTGCGGCGGCAGCTGTGGGAGCCGCTGTTCGTGGCGGCGGTGGCGGCCGGTGTGCTGGGCGCGCGGCGGCGACCGGCGTTCGGTGCCTTCCTGGTCGCCGCGGCCGTGACCGGGTTCCTCAACCAGGCCGGGCATCCGGACATCAACATCTGGGGCGAGCGGCTGATCACGCTGGCCTGGCTGCTGCCGGTGCTGGGGGTGCCGCTGCTGCTGGAGCCGGTGGTGCGGCGGGTGGTGGTGCCGGCGCAGGGGGCGCCGGCGGAGCCGGTCCACTGACCACCGGATCACTCGAAGAGGTGACATGCGGTCATGCCCGTGATCTCTCCGGGAACATACGGCAGATGTCTCGCATGCCCTCGTTCCCCGTCACCCGATGAGCGCCGGAGTCCTCGTACGGCGGACCGTGGACGGTGCCACGGCGCTGCGCGGCGGCGGGGCCTGGCGTCCCACGCCGTACCAGCTCTTCGGCTTCCTGTTCTGGCTGGTGATGTCGCTGGCGTACTGGGCGGTGCCGCTGTGCTGCGACGCCGGGCAGCACGCGGCGGTCGTCGAACGCCTCGAGGACGATCTGCTGCGTCCCCGGCATCCGATGGCGGACCTGCCGGGGGCGGGCAGCCCGTACTACTCGCCGTTCGCCCTGGCGCAGGGCGTGGCCGCCCGGCTGACCGGTCTGGGCGGCTGGGAGGTGCTCAGGCTCACCGGGCCGCTGAACCTGCTGGTGCTGCTCACCGGGATCGGCCGTTTCGTGCGGGTGCTGACCCCGCGCCCGTGGGCGCCGGTGCTGGCGCTCGCCGCGATGACGCTGCTGTGGGGGGTGGAGCGGGCCTGGTGGAGCGGCTATCTGAACCTGATGTCGATGACCGGCAACCTCGCCTACCCGTCGGCGTTCGCGATCGGACTGGCCTTCTGGGCGTGGGCGCTGACGGGGGCCCGGGCCCGGGACTCGGGGGTGGTGCGGTTCGTGGGGCCGGGCGGGCTGCGCCCGGTGGCGGGGTACGTGGCACTGGGCGCGCTGTACGCGCTGATCCTGCTCGTCCATCCGATCACGGCGGTGGCCGCGGCGGTGGGGGCGGTGGCACTGGTCGCCGGGTGGCAGCGCGGCTGGTCCGCGGCGCTCGCCGGGCGGTGGGCGCTGACGGGTGCGGTGGCGCTGCTGGTGGCCGCCTGCTGGCCGTACTTCGACGTCCTCGCGCTGGCCGGGGACGGCAGCGTGGACGCGATGCACCGGCGGCTCTACCTGGATCTCGCCGGGCAGTTCGGGCTGGCGCTGCTCGGGCTGCCGGTGCTGTGGCTGCGGGCGCGGCGCACCTCGTGGCGCGACCCGCTGGTGCTGATGTTCGTACTGGACTGCGTGGTGGTGGCGTACGGGTGGGTCAGCGGCCACTACACCTACGGCAGGATCCTCGGGCTCACGCTGGTGCCGTTGCAGTTCGCGCTCGCGGTGGAGCTGGCGGCGCCCCGGCCGTGGCCGGTGTGGCGGCGGCTGCTGGGCGGGGCGGCGGCCGCGGGGGCCTGCGCCGGATTCCTGACGGTGCACGCCGGGGCGGTGGTGCCGCCCGCGGTGGATCCGGTCGGCTTCGAGCGGCCGCCCGACTGGCCGTCGTACGACTGGGCCGCGCGGTACATCGGTCCGGGCGAGGTGGTGATCGTGGACGGCTATCACGCGGTCCACGCGATCGCCGGGTACGGGCCGAACCTCGCGGCGCCCGCCTGGCCGGACGCCGCGCTGGACGAACGGGAGCGGCTGCGGCGGGCGGAGGACGTGCGCGCCTACCTGGACCCCGCTTCGACCCGCGCCGAGCGGGCCGCGGTCGTCCGCCGGTACCACGCGCGCTGGCTGCTGCTGACGCCCTGGCAGCGGGTGCCCGAGGAGGCGGTGGTGGTGGCGTGGAGCCGGCGGACGGGGGAGGTGCTGGCGCGGGTCGGGGGGTGAACGGCGGGCCGACGCCCACCGCGCCCGCCCGCGGTGACACGGGGCGGGACCGCGCGCGGTGATGTCCGCCCCTGCGCGGCGGCACGGGCACGGGGAGGGACTGGCCGTGCAACCGGCCGGAACGACTCGCGGGGGCGTATGCGGCGACCACCGCGGTGACACCGGGCGGGTCCCCTCGCGGTGGCGTCCGCCAGGACCGCTGTCGTGGCGCCCGCCGAAGAACTCGCGGGGGCGTATGCGGCGACCACCGCGGTGACACCGGGCGGGACCCCTCGCGGTGGCGTCCGCCAGGACCGCGGTCGTGGCGCCCGCCGAAGAACTCGCGGGGGCGTATGCGGCGACCACCGCGGTGACACCGGGCGGGTCCCCTCGCGGTGGCGTCCGCCGGGACCGCGGTCGTGGCGCCCGCCGGAGGGACGCGCGGTGGCGCCCGACGGGACTACTCGATGACGAGGTCGACCGGGATGTTGCCGCGGGTGGCGTGGGAGTAGGGGCAGACCTGGTGGGCCTGCTCGACCAGCTTGCGGCCGGTCGCCTCCTCGATGCCCTCGGGCAGCTCGACGCGCAGCGTCACCGCGAGCGCGAAGCCCTCGCCCTGCTTGCCGAGGACGACCTCGGCGGTCACCGCGGCCTCGCTGACGTCGACCTTCGCCGCGCGGCCGACCACGCCGAGGGCGCTGCCGAAGCAGGCCGCGTATCCGGCGGCGAACAACTGCTCGGGGTTGGTGCCCTGGCCGTTGCCGCCGAGCTCCACGGGGGCGCTCAGGCCGAGGTCCAGCTTCCCGTCGGACGTGACGGCGCGGCCGTCACGGCCGTGGGTGGCGGTGGCGACGGCGGTGTAGAGCGCGTCCATGGAAAACCCTCTCTCGAGTGCTGAGCCGGCCGGGTCCGTGGTGGGTTCCGGCCGCCTGACGACCTCAAGTAGAGCACACAATTCAATTGCACGCAATCAAATGGGCCGCAAGGGCTACCCTGGACCCATGACAGCCCATCCGAGCCCACCCGCGACGACCCCGCTGCCGGGCGCCGCGGACGACTGGCTCCGCCTCGACCGGCAGATCTGCTTCAGCCTGCACGCCGCCTCCCGCGCCTTCAACGGCGTCTACCGGGTGGTACTGAAGGATCTCGGCCTCACCTATCCGCAGTACCTGGTCATGCTGGTGCTGTGGGAGCACGGCACGCTGCCCGTGAAGAAGCTCGGCGAGCATCTGCGCCTGGACTCCGGCACGCTGTCCCCGCTGCTCAAGCGGCTGGAGACGGCCGGCCTGGTGCGCCGGGAGCGCAGTGCGCGCGACGAGCGGTCGGTGGAGATCCGGCCCACCGAGGAGGGCGCCGCACTGCGGGAGCGGGCCGTGGAGGTGCCGCGCCGGATCCTCGCCGCGACCGGCTTCGAGGCCGACGAAATCCGCTCCCTGAGCGCCCGCCTCCACGAACTGACCGCGGCCCTGGACAAGGCGGCGGCCGAAGGAGCGTAAACGTCCGGCCCCTCGCTTCAACTTACGGAGGCGTAGGTTACGATGCCGTAGCTTACGGAACCGTAAGTTTGGGATACGCCGGCACGGGCCGGGGTTCGCTCCCCGGTCCGGCCGTCATGTATATGCGAGGACCGCATGAACGAAACCCGGGCGGCGGCCGGACTGCCGTGGCTGATCCAAGGCGGGATGGGTGTGGGGGTGTCCGGCTGGCGGCTCGCCCGGGCCGTCGCGCGCACCGGACAGCTGGGGGTCGTCTCCGGCACCGCTCTCGACACCGTGCTGATCCGGGTGCTCCAGAGCGGCGACCCGGGCGGCCACCTCCGGCGGGCGCTGGCCGCCTTCCCCGTGCCGGAACTCGCCGACGCGCTGCGGGAGCGCTACTTCGTCGAGGGCGGGATCGGACCCGATGAGCGCTTCGCGGCCACGCCGATGATGACCGCCGACGAGACATGCCCCTCCCGGCCGTTGACCGTGGTCGCCAACTTCTGCGAGGTGTGGCTCGCCAAGGAGGGCCACGACGGACCGGTCGGCGTCAACTACCTGGAGAAAGTGCAGCCCGCCACCGCCCCGGCCATGTTCGGCGCGATCCTGGCGGGCGTCGACTACGTCCTGGTCGGCGCCGGCATCCCCGCGCAGATCCCCGGGATCGCCGACGGCCTCGCCCGGTCGGAGCCGGTCACCGTACGGGTGGACGTGGCGGGTGACGAGCAGCCCCACGAGCTGCGCTTCGACCCCGCCTCGGTGCTGCGCGGGGCGCGGCCGGGTCACGCCGGCCACCTGCGCCGCCCGCGCGTCCTGGCCATCGTCTCGCTGCCGGCGCTGGCCTCGTATCTGAACCGCGACGAGGAGACCCGGCCGGACGGATTCGTCGTCGAGGGCCACCGCGCGGGCGGTCACAGCGCCCCACCGCGCGGACCGCTGAGCCTGGACGAGTCCGGCGACCCCGTCTACGGCCCCCGGGACACCCCGGACTACGCGAAGATGGCCCGCCTCGGACTGCCGTTCTGGATCGCCGGCGGCCAGTGCGGACCGCGACAGCTGCGCGAGGCCAGGGCGGCGGGGGCGGCCGGTGTCCAGCTCGGCAGTGTCTTCGCGCTCTGCGAGGAGTCCGGCATGGACGCCGGGCTGCGGCGGCGGCTGATCGAGCACGAGCTGACGGGCGCACTGGTGGTGCGCAACGACCCGGCGGCCTCCCCGACCAGCTTCCCGTTCAAGGTCGCCGACCTGCCCGGCACGCTGGCCGACCCCGAGATCGGTGCCGCCCGCGCCCGGGTCTGCGATCTCGGCTATCTGCGGACGCCCTACCGCACTCCCCAGGGCACCCTCGGCTACCGCTGCCCCGCGGAGCCGCAGGTGGCATACGTCCGCAAGGGCGGGGAGGCCGGGCGGACCGAGGGGCGGCACTGCCTGTGCAACGGGCTGCTGGCCGCCATCGGGCTCGGGCAGCGCCGCCCCCGGGGCGTGG
Organism: Streptomyces sp. NPDC086080; assembly: GCF_044540255.1. Classification (NCBI taxonomy): domain Bacteria; kingdom Bacillati; phylum Actinomycetota; class Actinomycetes; order Kitasatosporales; family Streptomycetaceae; genus Streptomyces; species Streptomyces sp. NPDC086080. The sequence goes on along the minus strand of NZ_JBITRU010000012.1, from coordinate 38,955 downwards.
TGGAGCCGCCCGTCGTCACCATCGGCCAGGACCTGGGCTTCCTGCGGGATCTCGCCCCCGACGGGGGCCCGTACAGCGCCGAGGCCGTGGTGCGGTGGCTGCGCGCGGGAGTGGACGAGGCGGTGGCCTCGCCCGTATGAGCGGAGGCCCTGTGGTCCTGCGCAGGACCACAGGGCCGGGCCAGGGTATGAAGGGGTGCAGGAACGACAAACAGCTCATAGCACCGCAAGGACGCCATGCGCCCCCATCGCCCCGACCGCCCCGACCGCCCCCAGGTCTCCGTCGTCGTCATCGGCCACGACGACGCCGTCCATGTGCCCGACGCCGTGCGCTCGGCGCTCGCGCAGGGCCCCGCCGTGCGCGAGGTCGTCGCCGTGGACGACTGCTCGACGGACGGCAGCGCGGACCTCCTGGACCGGCTGGCCGCCGGCGAGCCCCGGCTGCGGGTGATCCGGCTCCCCGTCAACAGCGGCGGCTGCGGCACCCCGCGCAACACCGGCCTGGACGCGGTGACCGCGCCCCATGTGATGTTCCTGGACAGCGACGACCTCCTGCCGCCCGGCGCGGTCGACGCCCTGCTCACGGCGGCGACCGGGGCGGACGCGCAGGTCGCGGGCGGCCTGTGCGTACGCCGTGAGCTGCCGTCCGGCCGCGAGGTGCCGTGGGAACCCGGCCTGTACGCCTCGCCCGCGGTCCTCTCCCACCCGGCGCGCCACCCGCGCCTGGTCCACGACACGCTGTGCGTCAACAAGCTCTACGCCACGGCCTTCCTGCGCGAACACGGCATCCGCTTCCCCGAAGGCCGGTTCCGCTACGAGGACATCGTGTTCACCGCGCGGGTGTGGGCGGCGGCGCCGCGCGTCGCCCTGGTCCCCGACCGGGTGTACATCTGGCACGTCCGCCGGTCCGCGCGGCAGCTGTCGATCTCCCTGGACCGTGCGGGCATCGACAACTGGCGCTCCCGCACCCACGCCTGCCGCACCGCCCACGGGATCCTGCTGGACGCCGGGGAGAAGCTGCTGGCGCGCCGGGCACGGGCCAAGTTCCTCGACCGCGAGCTGCGCATGTACGCGCGTGAGCTGCCGTTGCACGACGAGGAGTACCGGCGGCAGTGGTGGGCGCACACCCGGGCGTTCCTCACGGACTACGACGCCGCCGACCGGGCCCGCGACCCGGCGGCCCCGGGGCCGCTGATCGCGCGGGTCGTCCTGGCCTCCCCCGAGCCGCGCGACCTGCCCCGCCTGCAGGAGCTGGCGGCCCGGCCGGCCCGGCTCCTCCCGCCGTACGCCCGCGCGGCGGACGGCACGCCGTGCTGGTCGGACGACCTGCCCGAGGTCACCCTGGAGGCCCTGCAGGACCTCCCCGCACCCCTGCTCCCGCTCACCGTGGACGCGGAACTGCGCCCCCACGCCCGCCGCCTGCGGCTGCGCCTGCACGAGCTGTACGGCGCGGTGGCGCGGGCGGGTCCGGCGGAGGTGGAGCTGGAGTGGCGCCACCGGGACCGGAACGGGGTGGTGGCGCGCCGTACGGTGCCGCTGGGGGCCTCCTCCGCCGAAGGCACCTGGATCGCGGAGACACCCGTACGTCCGGACTGGCTGGCCGCTCTCGCCACGGGCACCTGGGACCTCCGTCTGCGACTGCGCTTCCGGGACGGCTCGACCCGCCGCGCCACGGCCCACGCCCTCGCGGGCCCGGGCCTGCTGCGCCGCGGCGCGCTGCCGAGCGTCCGGCACGGCGTGGTCCTGGTGCGCCCGTACGCCACCCACTCCGGCTCTCTCGCCCTCCGCGTGGCGACCGGCGTCCACGGCATCGTCCCCGTACTGCGCGACCGCCTGGGGCGCCTGAGGCACTGAGCCCCGCCGCCGGTGTCCCCCGGGCACGCCTCTGGGGACGTGACCGGCCCGGGGACCGCGTGCACCGCCCGGCTACCGCCCCGCCGAGGGCCGGATCACCTGCTTCCGGCCCTCGGCGGGGCGTGGGAGCAGTCCTTCGGGGCCTTCGCCCCGGGCACTCGCACCGTGTCCCTCGGCGGGAACGAGGCAGGGGCATGAGCGACGGTACGGCTTTCCGTACGGCGTACGACGTGGTCCCGCGGCACCGGCCCGTCGAGGCCGGCGGCACCGACGTGCCGACGCCCTACGGCAGCACCCCGGTGAACGTCTGCGGCACCGAGGCACCCCGCCGTAGGCGGACACGGCGGCCCCGGCGGGCGTCAGAGCGCCTTCAGCGCCGCGGTCGTCGCCCTCGCCAGGGCGGCCAGGTAACCCTTCGGGAGCTTGGGGCTGCGGATGACGACCGAGCGCCAGTACAGCGGGCCCGAGATGAGGTCGAGGGCGAGGGCGTGGTCGGTGCCGGGGCGGAGTTCGCCACGCGCCTCCGCCGCGGTGACGATGCCCTTGGCCACCCCGTCCTGGCCTTCGCGCAGGGCCTTCTGCAGCGCCTCGGCGATGTCGGGGTTGCGGGCCGCCTCGGCCTGGAGGTCGGGGAGGATCTGCGAGGCGACGGGGTGGCGCAGGGCGCGGGAGCTCACCTCGTACAACAGCCGCAGGTCGCTCTCCAGGGTGCCGGTGTCCGGCGCGGGCAGGCCCTGGACGGCGATCGCGGACACCAGGTCGAGGACCAGGTGCAGTTTGGAGCGCCAGCGGCGGTACACCGCCGTCTTGCCGACGCCCGCGCGGCGCGCGATCCCCTCGATCGACATCCGCGCGTAGCCGACGGCGGCGAGCTCCTCGAAGACGGCCGCCCGGATCGCCTCCGTGACGTCCTCCCGCAGTACGGCGGCCCCGGCGGGCGTCCGGCGGCGCGGACGCGGCTGCGGCTCGTCGGCGTTCGTCGTCATGCGGCCAGCATAGGCCGCCACCGTAGCGACGATACGGTTGCGTTCCGACGTATATTCGACCTACGCTTCCGTTACGACGATACGGTCCCGTCCCGACGTCGGAAACCCGTTGCCACCCCTCCCCCTAGCGAAAGCAGCGGATGTGAGTCAGGCCCTCCACACACCGCCCCCCATACCGGCCGAGGGAGACCTCGCGGCCCTCGCCGCCCGGCACGGCCTCACGGTCAGTGGCGCCCGGCCGTCCCTGGGCGCGTACGTCCGTCAGCTCTGGGGGCGGCGGCACTTCATCGTCGCCTTCTCGCAGGCGAAGCTCACCGCCCAGTACAGCCAGGCCAAGCTGGGCCAGCTGTGGCAGGTGGCGACCCCGCTGCTGAACGCGGCGGTGTACTTCTTCATCTTCGGCCTGCTGCTCGGCGCCAGCCGGGGCATCCCGAAGGACGTCTACGTGCCGTTCCTGGTGACGGGCGTGTTCGTGTTCACCTTCACCCAGAGCTCGGTGCTGGCCGGGGTGCGCGCCATCTCGGGCAACCTGGGCCTGGTGCGGGCGCTGCACTTTCCGCGGGCCTCGCTGCCGATCTCGTTCGCGCTGCAGCAGCTGCAGCAGCTGCTGTTCTCGATGATCGTGCTCGTGGTGATCATGCTGGCGTTCGGCAATCTCCCGGGTCTTTCGTGGCTGCTGGTGGTGCCCGCGCTGGCGCTGCAGTTCGTGTTCAACACCGGTCTCGCGCTGGTCTTCGCGCGGATGGGCAGCAAGACGCCCGACCTGGCGCAGCTGATGCCGTTCGTGCTGCGTACCTGGATGTACGCCTCGGGCGTGATGTTCAGCATCCCGGCGATGCTTCAGGACAAGGACGTCCCGGGCTGGCTCGCCGACGTGCTGCAGTGGAACCCGGCCTCGGTCTACATGGACCTGGTCCGCTTCGCCCTGATCGACGACTACGGCTCCTCGTACCTGCCCCCGCACGTGTGGGCGTTCGCCCTGGGCTGGGCCCTGCTGGTCGGCGCGGCCGGTTTCGTCTACTTCTGGAAGTCCGAGGAGAGGTACGGCCGTGGCTGAGACCACCGACCAGAAGGTCCCCACCGTCATCGCCGACGGCGTCGACATCGTCTACCGGGTCAACGGGACCGGCGCGGGACGCGGCACCGCCACCGCCGCCCTCAACCGCATGCTGCGCCGCAAGCACACCGAGAAGGTCTCCGGCGTACGCCGGGTGCACGCGGTGCGGAACGTGTCCTTCGTCGCCCACCGGGGCGAGGCCATCGGACTGATCGGCACCAACGGCAGCGGCAAGTCGACCCTGCTCAAGGCCATCGCCGGTCTGCTCCCGGTGGAGAACGGACGTATCTACACCGACGGCCAGCCCTCCCTGCTCGGCGTCAACGCGGCGCTGATGCGCGACCTGACCGGCGAGCGCAACGTCCACCTCGGCGGACTCGCGATGGGCATGTCCCGCGAGGAGATCAAGGCCCGCTACCAGGAGATCGTCGACTTCTCCGGCATCAACGAGAAGGGCGACTTCATCACCCTGCCGATGCGCACCTACTCCTCCGGCATGGCGGCCCGGCTGCGCTTCTCCATCGCCGCCGCCAAGGACCACGACGTCCTCCTCGTCGACGAGGCGCTGGCCACCGGCGACCGCTCCTTCCAGCGGCGCTCCGAGGCCCGGATCCGCGAGCTGCGGGGGCATGCCGGGACGGTGTTCCTGGTCAGCCACAACAACAAGTCGATCCGCGACACCTGCGACCGCGTGCTCTGGCTGGAGCGCGGCGAGCTGCGCATGGACGGGCCGACCGACGAGGTGCTCAAGGAGTACGAGGCGTTCACCGGGGACGGCACCGGCCGGCCGAGGCCGGCGCCGAAACCCCGGGCCGCCGCCGCTCCGAAGCCGGGTCCGAAGCCGGGTCCGACGGCGGGTCCGACGGCGGGCGAAACGAAGGTTCCGCTTCCCTCGTGAGGCCTACGCCCCGTGTCCGCTTCATCGTATTGATGCCAATATGACCGAAGAGGACCATCCGGAGCGACGAGCAGCCGAAGGAGCCCCGCGATGCCCGAGCTCAGCGTCATCGTCCACGGGCCGAACACCCAGGACCACCTGACCGGCCTCCTCGGCTCGCTCACCGCCCGCCCCCTGCCGGACACCGAGGTCGTGGTCGCCGCCGTCGGCGACTGGGCCCGCGAGACGGCGGAGCGGCACTCCTCCCAGGTGCGGGTGGTGGCCCTGCCCGACGGCACACCGGACGCGGCGGCCCGGGCGGCGGGAGCCGCGCGGGCCACCGGCCGCTGGCTGCACTTCGTCCGCGCCAAGGACGGTCTGCCGCTCGGCAGCCCCCGCACGGTCGCCGCACGGACCGCCGAGCTCCCCGGCACCGTCGACGTCCTGCTCCTGGACCACCTGCGCAGCACCTGGCGCAGCGCCGGCCTGCCCTCGGCCGACGGCCCCCTCCTCACCCGCGCCGGCCGCACCGAGCTCGCCCTGGACGACAGCGCCTATCTGCTGCGACTGACCCCGCTGCTCGGCACCCGCGTCCTGCGCGCCTCCTTCTGGCGCGCGCACCAGGAACAGCTCACCACCGACGACGAACCGCGCGCCGCCCTCACCGCCCTCCTGCTCGCCGGCCGCGTCGCCTGTCTGCCGCACATCGCCCACGAGGACCGCAGGCTGCGTCCCGCGAGCCTCCCCCCGGTCACCGCCGAGCAGCACTTCGCCCTCGTCGACCGCTACGAAGCCCTTCTCGACCTCGCCCGCGAACGCCCCGCCGTCTACACCGTGCTGTACGAGATCATGGTGCGGGACTGCCTGCGCGCCTTCGCCCGCGGCGGCATGCCCGACGACGTGGCCGAGGAGTTCTTCCACCGCGCCTCCCTCGCCGCCCTGCGCCGCCGGCCCGAGGGACACCGGCGCCCCGCCGGCCTGGAGGGCGTCCGCCGCTCCCTGCTCGAAGAGGGCGCCTACACCAGGTACCGCGCCTTCCAGCGGGCCAACCGCGCCCGCCGCGCCGTCCGTTCCACGGTGCGCGCCGGACGGAGCCGGCTCGGCTCCCGGGTCCGCGACCACCAGTACCGTACGGCGCTGCGCCGCCCGGTCGATCCCCACCTCGCGGTGTTCGCCGCCTACTGGAACCGCGGGGTCGCCTGCAACCCGGCCGCGATCGCCGCCGAGCTCGCCGAACTCGCCCCGCACATCCACCCCGTGTGGGTGGTGACCGAACAGAACGCGGCGCTGCTCCCGCCCGGCACCGACCACGTGGTCCCCGGCACCCGCCGCTACTGGGAGACACTCGCGACCGCGAAGTACCTCGTCAACAACGTCAACTTCCCGAACGCGGTGGTCAAACGCCCCGACGCGGTGCACGTCCAGACCCACCACGGCACCCCGCTCAAGCGCATGGGCCTGGACCAGATGGCCTTCCCTGCGGCCGCGCAGGGCCTGGACTTCGACGCGCTGCTGGAGCGCGTCGACAAGTGGGACTACAGCGTCTCCAGCAACAGCCACACCACCCGCATGTGGGAGAGGGCGTACCCGGCCCGGTTCGTCCCGCTCGACCACGGCTATCCGCGCAACGACGTCTACTACACGGCCGGTGCCGCCGACATCCGCGCCGTCCGCGAGCGCCTGGGCATCGCGCCCGGCCGCCGGGCAGTCCTCTACGCGCCCACCCACCGCGACTACGAGGCCGCCTGGACCCCGCGCCTGGACCTCGCCGCGCTCGCCGACCGCCTCGGCGAGGACACCGTGCTGCTGGTGCGCGGCCACTACTTCTACGACGCCGGCCTCTCCTCGCCGGCCGGTCCGCGCCGCTCCGGCCGCGTCATCGACGTCTCCTCCTACGACCCGGTCGAGGAGCTGTGCCTGGCCGCCGACGCCCTCGTCACGGACTACTCGTCGATCATGTTCGACTACGCCAACCTGGACCGCCCGATCGTCATCCACGCCGACGACTGGGACACGTACCGCACCACCCGCGGTGTCTACTTCGACCTGATGGCCGAGTCGCCCGGACCCGTCGCCCGCACCCAGGACGAACTCACCGAGATCCTCACCACGGACGCCTGGCACGACGAGAGCGCGGCGAAGGCACGGGCCGCCTTCCGGCGCAGGTTCTGCGAGTACGACGACGGCCGCGCCGCCGAACGCGTCGTACGCCGCGTCTTCCTCGGCCAGGACGAGGCAACGCTGCCGCCGGTGCTGCCGGTCGGGGAACGCACCCCGGCGCCCACCCCCCAGGAGGCGACCGCGTCATGAGCACCCCTCAGGCCCCCGACGTCACCGTGACGGTGATCGTGCACAACGACGCCGAACGGCTCCCCCGCGCGGTGGAGTCCGTGCGCCGCCAGACCCACCGTGCCCTCGAGATCGTCATCAGCGACGACCACTCCACGGACGACACCCCCCGGGTGGCGCGGCACCTGGCGGCCGCCGACCCGCGCATCCGGTACCTGCGGCTGCCGGAGAACAGCGGCGGCTGCAGCGCGCCCCGCAACCGCGCCCTGGAGATCGCGCGTGCCCCGTACCTGATGTTCCTCGACTCCGACGACGAACTCCCGCCGGAGTCGGTCGCCGCCCTGCTCGCCGCGCACCGCGAGCGGGACATCGACTTCGCGATGGGCGCGGTACGGCGGATCCGGGTGGACACCGGCCACCGCTCCACCTGGATGCCGCACCTCGTGGCCGAACGCCGCACCCTGGAGGGCATCGAGGACGATCCACGTCTCTTCTTCGAGCACCTCGCCACCGGCAAGATGTACGCCCGCGCCTTCCTCGACCGGCACGACCTGCGCTTCCCCGAGGGCATCCACTACGAGGACCAGCTGTTCTCGGCCCAGGCGTACTGCCTGGCGAAGCGGTTCACCGTGGTCCCCGAGCCGGTGTACCACTGGTACATCGCCCCGTACGCGGACTCCCGCTCGGCGTCCATATCCAACCAGCGGCATCTGCTCACCAACGTCGCCGACCGGATCCACGTCCAGCGGCTGATCGACACGTTCCTCGTGGAGAGCGGGCACGCGGCGCTGCGCGAGGACAAGGACCACAAGTTCCTCAAGCACGACTTCCGGATGTACGCGGGCGACCTGCCCCACCGGGACGAGGAATGGCTGACGGCCTTCGCGGACCTGGTGAACCCGTACCTGGAGACCCTGTCGCCCGGCGCGTACGCCCGTCTCCCCCGCTCCGAGCGGGTGGTGCTCCAGCTGATCCGCGACCGCCGCCTGTCCGAGGCCAGGATCGCCGCCCGGGACCTGGGCCACCCGGTCGCCCCCCGGCGGCTGACCACCGACGCGGACGGCCGCACCTACTGGGGCGACCGCGTTCCCGAGTCCATCGAGGCCCGCCGCGAGCTGGATCTCACCGACCTGGAACCGGACACCCGCCCCTTCTCCGCCACCCCGTTCCGGCACGAGATCACGGAGATCGCCCAGGGCCCCGGCGCGTCCGTCGACCTGACCGTACGCACCTACGACCCGGCCCTGCGCCTCCCGGTCGGCCCCCAGCGCGCGAGCCTCGTCATCGCCCCCGGCCGGCACCGGCTCACCGTCCCCTTCCGGCTCTCGCCGGTGCGGCCCGGCGTCTTCGAGGGCCGGGTCCGCCTCGACCCGGCGGCGGCACACCTCCCACTGAGCGGCTTCGCCGGGGTGCGCCACCCACTGGTCCGCCTCAGCTGCGGCGGCCAGAACAACCGGGGCCTCCTCCTCGCCCCCCTCGACTTCCCGCCCCGCACCACCCGCGTCCCCTACCGCTCCGGCGCGACCCCCCACCGGGTCACGATCGAACCGGAGGGCCACGGCCCCGGCCGCCTCCAGCTCCGCTGGACCCCGACCGGCATCACAGCGGCCCTCCGCCACCTGCCCCACCCCCCACTCCCCAAAGCCACCCACCTGGCCACAGCCGCCCTGCGCTGACCCCTCCCACCCCGCCCACCTCCCACCCCGCCCACCTCGCAGCCCGTCCGGCGTTTGAGGACGAGGCCCGTTCAGGGCCGAAGGGGGTCTGGGGCACAGCCCCAGGGACGGGACGGGAAGGGGCGGCGGGGGCGAGAACAACGGCCCGACCCCCACCGCACCCACCCCCACCCCAGGCCCAGCCCTCTCAAGGCACCGCATACAGCACCTGCCCCTCCGGCCCCCGAGCCACCTCCCGCAACCCCGTACCCGCCAGCACCCCACGCCGGTCCACCACCCACCGCACCCCGTACTCCCGCTCCACCCCCCGCCGCACAGCCTCCGCCGTCCCCTCCGCGAAGTACGTCCCCGTCACCGCCGTACGACGCTCCTCGTCCGGCAGGAAGAAATCGGGATACCCCGGCGCGACCGTATACGGCCCGTACGCCGGAATCTGCCGCGCCGCCCGCCCCTCCGCCATCACCACATCGCCGTACCGCACCCACGGCGTGATCCACCGGTACCCCGTCCACGGCACCCGGTACCGCTCCGCCACCACCCCCGGCAGCGCCCCGCGCGGCACCACATACCCCACCGCCCCCGACTGCGCCCACGCCCCGACCAGGAGCCCCCCGGCAAGCAGCACCGCCCACGCACCGGACGCCCACCGCCGTCCCGCCCCGACCATCGCCGGCCCCGCCCCGACCACCGCCAGCGCCGCCGCGAGCTGCGCCGGGATCACCGCCGCCGGCAGGGCCCGCCCCCACGCGTAGTGGCCGCTCACCCACCCCGCCACCGCGATCAGCGCCCCCAGCACGAAGAAGACCACCAGCGCGTCCCTGTGATCACGACGCCACCTCACCACCAGCGCGGGCACCCCCAGCAGCACCAGCCCGTACCGGGCGACCGGGTCCTCGTACAGCACCCGGTGCACGGGCTCCAGCCCGGCCCCCGCCGCACCGAACAGCGCGAAGAAGTCGTAGTACGGCCATGCCCACAGCACCACCACCCCCACCGCCCACGCGACAGCCACCCGCGGCCACACCCCCCGCCCGGCCCGCGCCGCGACCAGCGTGGCGACCGCCCCGACCGAGGCCACGACCCCCGAGAACTGGTGGCAGAGCAGAATCACCGCCCACAGCACCCCCAGCCCGGGCCACACCCCCCAGCGCGTCGCCGGCCCGCGCACGGCCCCCGTCAGCCAGGCCCAGAAGTGGAACGCGAGCCCGAGGGTGAACGTGCTCGGATACGCCATCGTCAGCGCGAGCGAGTGGAGCCCCGGGAAGCCGCTCCACAGGAACGGGGTCGTGCCCCACAGCAGCAGCAGGCTCAGCAGGGCGAGCGCCGGCGCGGCCGGGTGCGCGCTCAGCGTCCGTACGTACCGCCACACGCCCGTCACCAGCAGTACCAGCCCGGCCACTGCGGCCACCCGCAGGATCACGAACACGCCGAGGCCCGTCATCCGGGCCAGGCCGCCGAGCAGCAGCATCCACGGCGAGTAGTACGGGCTCGTGATGTCCGCATCGACCAGGGGGTTGCCGGGGTCGAGCGGGCTGTGTCGCAGCCGCTGCACGGTCGCCGCGTGCATGCCCAGGTCACCGGCCCAGGGGAGGCGTACGACCGTCAGGACCAGCAGGACGAGGACGAGTCCGGCGACGACCGGGGCTATGGTCCGGCCGACGGCCGCCGGATGGGCCGCGGCGCGGGACGCGCCGGCCTTCCCGGACGCGTCGGACGACGAGGATCGCACAGTCACAGGGGAGCCATAGCCCATAACGACCCGCATCCACCGCTTCACCCCGGTATGCCCACCTAAGGCACCACAAGGACGAGGGGCGCCCCGGACCCGAAAGTCCGGGACGCCCCTCGTCCTCGCGCGACACCCCGCGCCATCCGCGTCGCCCCGGCGACGACCCGCGCCGCCCGTGCGACGCCCCGGCGCCTAGGAGTGCGACCGCAGCAGCGTCCGCATCGTCCGCATCGCCACCGACAGGTTGGCCAGATCGAACGAGTCCGAGCTGTGGATCTCCTCCAGCGTGACGCGCGCCCGGCCCAGCAGCGCCGCGTTCTTCTGCTCCCACACGGCGAACCGTTGCTGCGGCGTCGAGGAGCCGTTGCCCACCGCCAGCACGTCCGAGGTCACCGCCGCGTGCGCCGCGTAGAGGTCCTCGCGGATCGCGGCGCGGGCCATGGACTGCCAGCGGTCGGCGCGCGGCAGCTCGATGATGCGGTCCATCAGCTGAGTGATCCGCAGCCGGTCACCGAGGTCGTAGTACACCTCGGCGACGTCCAGCGGCTCCTTGCCCGTCCGGTCGGCCACCGACACGATGTCGAGGGTCGGGAAGGCGGAGGAGAACCCGGCGACCCGGGTGGCCAGCTCGTCCGGCACACCGACGCCGCTCAGCTCGTCGTAGATCTTCTGGTACCAGTCGAGGTCCGCGCCGCGCAGCAGCTTCGGCAGCTGCGTCCACACCTGCTCGACCCGCTCGGCGAAGAACTCCACCGTCTCCGCCAGCTCCAGCGGCTGCGGCCGGTTGTTGAGCAGCCAGCGCGTGCCACGCTCCACCAGGCGGCGCGAGTGCAGCCGGATCCGGGTCTGCACCTCCGCGTCGACCTTGTTGTCGAGCGCCTCGACGGCGTCCCACACCGCCGAGGAGCGGAAGATCGCGCGGGCCGCGGTCTGCGCCCGGACGATCTCCTCCAGGGACGCCCCGGTCTCCTCGCGCATCCGGTGCAGATACGTCGTACCGCCCGTGTTGACCGTGTCGTTGACCAGCACCGTCGTGGTGATCTCACGGCGCAGCGGGTGGCTGTCGATGTGCTCGGGGAACTGTTCGCGCAGCGCGGCCGGGAAGTAGGCGTGCAGCAGCACCTTCAGATACGGGTCGTCGGGCAGCGAGGTGTGCAGCAGCTCGTCGGCGACCGTGATCTTCGTGTACGCGAGCAGGACGGCCGTCTCCGGTCCGGTCAGGCCCTGCCCGGCGGTGAGCCGCTCGCGGATCTGGCGGTCGGTGGGCAGGAACTCCAGCGCCCGGTCCAGATGCCCCTCGCGCACCAGGTGCTTCAGGAAGCGCTGCTGCGCGTGCATCATGTCCTTGGACTGGGCGAGCGCGTTGGCGATGGCCGTGTTCTGCGCGTAGTTGGTGCGCAGCACCATGGCGCCGACGTCGTTGGTCATCTCCGCGAGCAGCTTGTTGCGCTGCTTGACGGTCATGTCGCCTTCCTTGACGAGACCGTTCAGCAGGATCTTGATGTTCACCTCGTGGTCGGAGGTGTCCACGCCGGCGCTGTTGTCGATCGCGTCGGAGTTGAGCCGGCCGCCGTGCAGCGCGAACTCGATCCGGCCGAGCTGGGTCATGCCCAGGTTGCCGCCCTCGCCGACGACGGCGGCCCGCAGGTCCTTGCCGTCGACCCGGATGGGGTCGTTGGCCTTGTCGCCGACGTCGGTGTGGGACTCCGTGGACGCCTTGACGTACGTGCCGATGCCGCCGTTCCACAGCAGGTCCACCGGTGCCGTGAGAATCGTCTTCATCAGGTCGGCCGGGGTCATCTTGGTGACGCCGTCGTCGATGCCGAGGGCCTCGCGGATCTTCGCGTTGAGGGGTACGGACTTGGCGCTGCGGGGGAAGACCCCGCCACCGGCCGACAGCAGTTCGGTGTTGTAGTCGGCCCAGGAACTGCGCGGCAGCTCGAACAGCCGGCGGCGCTCGGCGTAGGAGACGGCCGCGTCCGGGTTCGGGTCGAGGAAGATGTGCCGGTGGTCGAAGGCGGCGACCAGCCGGATGTGCTCGCTGAGCAGCATGCCGTTGCCGAACACGTCACCGGACATGTCGCCGATGCCGACGGCCGTGAAGTCCTGGCTCTGGGTGTCCACGCCCAGTTCCCGGAAGTGCCGCTTGACGGACTCCCAGGCACCGCGGGCGGTGATGCCCATGCCCTTGTGGTCGTAGCCGGCCGAGCCACCGGAGGCGAAGGCGTCACCGAGCCAGAAGTTGTAGGACTCGGCGACCTCGTTGGCGATGTCCGAGAACTTCGCGGTGCCCTTGTCGGCGGCGACGACGAGATAGGTGTCGTCCTCGTCGTGCCGGACGACGTCCACCGGGTGCACGACCTCGCCGGCCACCATGTTGTCGGTGATGTCGAGCAGCGCCGAGATGAACGTCCGGTAGCTGGCGACGCCCTCCGCCATCCAGGCGTCCCGGTCGGCGTTCGGGTCGGGCAGCTGCTTGGCGACGAAGCCGCCCTTGGCGCCGACCGGCACGATGACGGTGTTCTTCACCATCTGCGCCTTGACCAGACCGAGGATCTCGGTACGGAAGTCCTCACGGCGGTCCGACCAGCGCAGACCGCCGCGCGCGACCTTGCCGAAGCGCAGGTGCACGCCCTCGACACGCGGCGAGTACACCCAGATCTCGAACGCCGGGCGCGGCGCCGGGAGGTCCGGGATGGCCTGCGGGTCGAACTTCATGGAGACGTAGTCGTGCGGCACGCCGCCGCTCGCCTCCTGGAAGAAGTTGGTGCGCAGCGTCGCCTTGATGACGGTGAGGAAGGAGCGCAGGATGCGGTCCTCGTCCAGCGAGGCCACCTGGTCGAGGGCGGCGTCGACCTCCTCCAGCAGGGCGTCCACCAGTTCGTACCCGGCGCGCTGCCGGTCCGGCGACATCCGCGCCTCGAACAGGGAGACGAGCAGCCGGGTGGTGTGGACGTTGTGGCGGAGGGTGTCCTCCATGTAGTCCTGGCTGAAGGTGGAACCGGCCTGGCGCAGGTACTTGGCGTACGCCCGCAGCACCATGGCCTGCCGCCAGGTCAGCCCGGCGCTCAGCACGAGGGCGTTGAACCCGTCGTTCTCCGCCTTGCCGGTCCAGGTCGCCGCGAAGGTGTCCTGGAACCGCTCACGGGCGTCGTCGCCGAGGTAGTCCAGGCCGCCGCCCGGCGCCTTGGGCATGCGCAGACCGAAGTCGTAGATCCAGGCCACGCTCCGGTCCGAGCAGCGCAGCTCGTACGGCCGCTCGTCGACAACCTCGACACCGAGCCGCTGGAGCACCGGCAGCACCGCGGAGAGCGAGACGGCCTCGCCCTTGCGGTAGATCTTGAAGCGGCGCACCTCGGGGGCGGCGCCCACCGGCTCGTACAGACTGAGCTCGAAGTTCCGCTGCTCATCGAGGAGTTCGACGCGGACCAGGTCGGCGACGGCGCTGCGCGGGGAGTGGTCGGCCTTGTAGCCCTCGGGGAAGGCGCCCGCGTAGCGGCGCAGCAGCTCGGCCGCGCGCTCCTCGCCGAACTCGGCGGTCAGCGCCTCGCTGAAGCCGTCGGCCCAGGAACGGGCGGCGTCGACGAGCCGGGCCTCGATGCGTTCCTTGTCGGCGTCGGACAGGACCGGCAGTTCGGTGCCCTGCGGGACGCGCACCACGAAGTGCAGCCGGGAGAGGACCGACTCGGTGTTCCACGCGGTGAAGTCGACGCTGATACCGCCGAGCTCCTCCTTGAGGATGTCGATGATCCGCAGGCGCACACCGGTGGTGTAGCGGTCGCGCGGCAGGTAGACGAGGGCGGAGTAGTAGCGCCCGTACTCGTCCTGGCGCAGGTAGAGCCGCAGCCGGCGGCGCTCCTGGAGGTAGAGCACCGAGGTCACGATGGACTGGAGCTCGTCGGCCGGGGTCTGGAACAGCTCGTCGCGCGGGTACGTCTCCAGGATCTGGAGCAGGTCGCGTCCGTCGTGGCTGTGCGGCGAGAAGCCGGCCCGCTCCAGGACCTCCTCGACCTTGCGGCGGATCACCGGGACCCGGCGCACGGACTCGGTGTAGGCGGCGGACGAGAACAGGCCGAGGAAGCGCCGCTCACCGACGACGTTGCCGTCCGCGTCGAACTTCTTGACGCCGATGTAGTCCAGGTACGAGGGCCGGTGCACGGTGGCCCGGCTGTTCGCCTTGGTGAGCACCAGGACCTTGTGCTCGCGCGCCTTGGCGCGGGCGTCGGCGGGCAGCCGCTGGAAGGACGGGCTGACCGGGTGGCTCTCCTCGCCGTCGTGGTGCGGGTCGGAGCGCAGGATGCCGAGGCCGGTCCCGGGGACCGCGGCCAGCGAGTCGTCCTCGCGCAGCTCGTACTCCCGGTAGCCGAGGAAGGTGAAGTGGTCGTCGGCGAGCCAGCGCAGCAGCTCGCGGGCCTCCTCGAGCCGCGGCGCGGGCAGGTCGGCGGGGACGGGCTCCTCGGCCAGCGTCTCGGACAGCGCGGTCGCGGTCTGGCGCATCTTGCCCCAGTCCTCGACGGCCTCGCGGACGTCGGACAGGACGCGCAGCAGATCGGCGTTGATCTGCTTGAGGTCGCCGCGGTCGGTCTCGCGGTCGATCTCCACATGGATCCAGGACTCGACGTGCGTGTCGTGCGGAAGGTCACGCGTGTCCTGGGGGAGGTCGCCGCCGACCGGGGTGGTGAGCACCTCGATCAGCTTGCCGGTGACGTCCCGGCGGACCATGACCTGCGGGTGGATGACGACGTGGATGCCACGTCCCTGACGGGTCAGCTCATTGGTGACCGAGTCGACCAGGAAGGGCATGTCGTCGGTGACCACCTCGACGACGGAGTGGCTGCAGGTCCAGCCGTTCTCCTCGACGGTCGGGGTGTGGACCCGGACGTTGGCGGTGCCCTGGGGGCGGCTCTCGGCGAGCCGGAAGTGCGAGAAGGCGGCTCCGAAGAGGTCGACCGGGTCGCGGTCGGTCAGGTCCTCGGGGGCGGTGTGCAGGTAGTAGCGCTGGAGGAACTCGAGCACGGTGTCCCGGTCGGGCATGCCCTTGTCCGTCGTCCCAGTCGGCAGTTTCCCCCCGGCCGGGCTGTTCTCAGCTACCCGGGCGGCCCGTTCGAGCAGCTCGGCCTTGGCTTCGTCCAGCTTGGTCTGCATGGTCCTCTGGCTCCTGTCGCGCGCCATTGCGTGACGTAGAAGGAAGTACGGTCTCAGGCCCTGTGGTGCGGTGGTACGACACGGGGTGTCCGGTCTGTGCCGACGCTATGCCGCAAGGTGAGATGAGCGGGGGTTTCTCGGCCGAATGTGACGCGCTCGGCGTGTGTGACTCTGCTCTCGGTGGCGTCTGCCCCCCTGGGGTGCGCCGCGTCCCGAGCCGCCCGCGAAGACCAGCGACTGCCACCCGGTCACGGATGTCGTCCGTGCTCGCCGGGCGCACAGCAGGGACACCGATGTCCCCGCGAGCTATCGCGCTGATCACGCCACCAAGGCTATCGCTCCCTGCGGGGGCCCCGTCATGAGCCGTATGTGTACAAAACCGGGGCACGAACTTTGACGTTCTGCACAGTGCGCTTTCCCCGCGCGTCCCGTGCGGATGGCCTCCCGCCCGGTGTCCGCCCGGGGGGCAGCGGATCAAGGCGTCGGCCTGCGCGGGCCAGGGGCGGTGACCGCGCGCCGTCCGACGTTCCACCCACCTCACCGGGACGCTTCCCGGGCTGCCGTCTCCACGGAGATCGCCACGGGCCTCGAACCGGAACGCTCCCTGCTTGATCCCCTCCACCACGTCGTGAGGCACGATCCGTGCGGGCGACCGGGAACGCCCCCAGAACACCCGTGCAACCGAGCAGCCCGAGAATCCCGGCCCCACGGGCCCGAAGACCGCACCCGGGCACCTCGGGCCCAGGGACCTGCCGTCCGGGGACCGGAGCCGCCAAGGCACCCTGAGGCAGGAAGCCCCGAGAGGCCCGTGCCGCCCGACAGGCCGGACCGCCGAACCCCGGAGGCCAACCGCCACCCGGCCCGGAGGTCAGGATCCCGGACGCGGAGGCCGGCTGTCAGCCCCTCCGGCGTTTGAGGAGCGGGGTCTGGGGCGGAGCCCCAGGTTCGGGACGGGAAGGGGCGGCGGGGGCGGAGAGCGGTCGGATCAGTCCAGGCGGACGTGCCGGATACCGACCCCCGCCTGGCGCAGCGGGCCCCGGAAGCGCCAGGGAACACGACCGGCGGCACGGATGCCACCGACGGGGCCGGAAGTCCCGGAGCCGGGAGGATCCCGAGCGGAGGGGGCGCAGGTCGCTCCGCCCCGCCGGGGCCAGTGGCCCGTCAGGCCGTCGCCGCCAGGCGCTCCGCCTCCGCCACGGCTTCCCGCAGGGTGTCCACCACCGGGACCCCCACCGCCTCCAGACTGGCCCGCCCATGGGAACCGCCGGTGTACAGCACGGCGCGCGCTCCCACGTGCCGGGCGGCCAGCGCGTCATCGGCCGCGTCGCCGATCACCACCGTGCGCGCCGCCTCGACCCCGGTCAGCGCCCCGAGGTGGCGTGCCATGTGCTCCGCCTTGCTGCCGCCGGACGGTCCTGTGCGCCCGTCGACCCGGAGGAAGTGCGGCTCGATCCCGAAGCCCCGCACCAGCGGGACCAGGTCCTCGTGCCCGTACATGCTGAGGATCGACTGGCTGCGGCCGGCCCCCGCCCATCCCGCCAGCAGCTCCACCACACCTTCGGCGAGCCCGCACCGCACCCGGTGCTCCGTGTAGTGGCGGTGGAAGGTGACGTCCATCAGCTCCCACTCGGCCTCGGTCGGCAGCCGCCCCATGAGCCGCTCATAGAACTTCGGCACCGGCACGCAGTACAGCTCCCGGTACCGCTCCAGTGTGAGCGGCTCCAGGCCCAGCTCGGCGAACGCCGCGTTCGTCGCCCCGATGACCGCGTCGACATCGTGGAACAGCGTGCCGTTCCAGTCCCAGACGATGTGTGCGTCCCTGTGCGTCCCCATGCCCGAAAACGGTACCCGCCCCCACCGACATCCGGCACCGCCGCAGGTCAGCCCACCAGGCTGGGGATCTCCTGGGTGGCGTACCACAGCAGCTCGTGGTCCTCCGCGCCGTCCACGGCGAACTGCGCGTCGTCGTCACCGCCGTCCGCCGCGGGCAGCGCGTCCGCCGCGGCCGCCACGTCCGCCTCCGCGTCCTGCGCGTCCACGTGCACCGCGGCCGCCTCGGCCAGCCGTACGGGGCCGGCGACCCGCACCTCACCGAGCGTGGCCGGGTCGAGTCCCCGGTCGGGATCCGTCCGGGCCGCGCCGTCGGACACGTCGACGGCGACCACGACCCGGCGCCGCGGCGCACCGGCGTCCGCCGCCAGCAGTCGCAGCGAGGCCAGCGCGGCGCGGCTCAGCGCGGCGTACTCCAGTTCCTCGATGTCGTCGGAGACGTACCACTCGCGCAGCACGGGCGTCACGGCGTACGCGACGAAGGGCCCGTCACCCAGCCGGCCCGTCCGGTACGCCTCGGCGAGCCCGGGGAGGGTCAAGGGGACGTAGACGCGCATGGCCGGCCGCTTTCGTGTGCTCGGGAGTTCCGCAGGGTCACTCAGGATACGTCCCGGTGTCCCCCATCGGGTCCCTGCCCACACCCCCGCGCACGTCAGCCTCAGTCCCTGACTTCACCCGGTACGCCCGCACCGGTACGGGCCCGACGGGCGCCCGGGTCACTCGGATAAGTGAATCCTGCTGCCGTCCCGGCCCGCCTCGCCGCTCCTTGCCCCCGTCCTCCACCACCCCGTACAAGATCCCCAACCGCAAGTTACCGCCCGGTATCCCCGGCTCCCCCTGCCGGTCCGGGCGCCCGTCGAACGGGGTCCCCCCATGCACAAGGTCATGACCAGGCACCGTCCCCTCCCCCGTCCCCCCGCCGCCCGGACGGGTCCGGCGCCCTCCGCCGCCGGACCCGCTCACCCGCCCGCGGAAGGGCCGGCAGCCCCGGGCCCGCCCTCCCCGGCGGGCAGCACCGCGCGCGCCTCCTCCCCCGGCACGGGCCCGTCGCCCACCGGCACCGCACCGCCCCGCACCCCCTCCGTCAGAACCCCTCCCGCGCCGTCCCCCGGCGGGCGCCGGCCAGGGACCGCCGGGCTCTCGCGACGCCCCGCCGACAACCGTCCGGCGAGCCGCGCGAACCGGAGCCGAGGACCCGCCTCCCCGGTGGCGTCGGGCCGGGGGACCCGGACGGCGCCGACGGCCGACCGCGCCCGCACGGTCGGCCCCGACGTCCCCACCGTCCCCGTGGCCCCCGTGGTCCCCACCGTCCCCGTCGTCCCCGTGGCCCCCGTCGTCCCCCGGGCCACCGGACGGACCGCCCGCCGGCCCGTCGCGCCGCCGCCCCGGCCCACCGACCGCTTCGCCGAACTGCTCCTCGCCGTCCTCAGCGGGCAGCGGCCCGTGCACGCGATGCTGCGGCACACCGCCGGCCAGGCCTACGACGAGCTGATCCGGCTCGCCGAACGCGGGCCGCTGCGCACCCGCGGTGTCCGCCCCGTCGTGCGCGACATCGGCTGGTTCGAGCCCCGCGAGGGCGCCATCGAGGCGTTCGCCCGGATCGGCGCCGGGGACAGACTGCGCGCCATGGCCTTCCGCCTGGAACGGGGCCGCGATCTGCGCTGGCGCTGCACCGCCGTGGAGCTGGGCGGCCCCCGTCCGCACCGTCCACGGCGCGTGCCGGCCCGCTGAACACCCGCCCCACGCCCGAGGGCCGGACACCCTGAGGTGTCCGGCCCTCGGCCTGCTCGCACCGCCGCTCCGGCACGGGAGCGGCACCGCTCACTTCTTCCGGCGACGCCCGCCCCGCGCCTGCTTGCGGCGCTCCGCGCGCGTGAGGCCGTCCGCCTCGGAGCGCACCGGCTCGTCGTCGGTGGCGAAGTCGCCCTCGATGGTGCCGCCCTCGCCGTCCACCGTCGGCGCCGAGAAGTGCAGGTTCCGCCGCTGCGGGGCGTCGAGCCCCTTGGCGCGGATCTCCGGGCGGGGCCCCGCCTGCGCGGGCACCACGTCCTGCTTCTCCAGGTCGGCCACCGGCTTGACGTCCTCGACCGGGACCTCCTCGACCTGCTGCTCGACCTGGACCTCCAGGTTGAACAGATAGCCGACGGACTCCTCCTTGATGCCGTCCATCATCGCGGTGAACATGTCGAAGCCCTCGCGCTGGTACTCGACCAGCGGGTCCTTCTGCGCCATCGCGCGCAGGCCGATGCCCTCCTGGAGATAGTCCATCTCGTAGAGGTGCTCACGCCACTTGCGGTCCAGGACCGACAGCACGACCCGGCGCTCCAGCTCACGCATGATCTCGGAGCCGAGCTGCGCCTCACGGGCCTGGTACTGGGCGCGGATGTCGTCCTGGATGGACTCGGAGATGAACTCCGCCGTCAGACCGGCCCGGTCACCGGCCTCCTCCTCCAGCGCCTCGACGGTGATGCTCACCGGGTAGAGCTGCTTGAACGCGCCCCACAGCCGGTCCAGGTCCCAGTCCTCGGGGAAGCCCTCGGCGGTCTCCGCCTGGACGTAGGCCTCGATGGTGTCGTCCATGAAGTGCTGGATCTGCTCCTGCAGGTCCTCACCCTCCAGGACCCGGCGCCGCTCGCCGTAGATGACCTCGCGCTGCCGGTTGAGGACCTCGTCGTACTTCAGGACGTTCTTACGCGTCTCGAAGTTCTGCGTCTCCACCTGCGACTGGGCGGACGCGATCGCGCGGGTGACCATCTTGTTCTCGATCGGCACATCGTCCGGCACGTTCGCCATGGACATCACGCGCTCGACCATCTGGGCCTTGAACAGCCGCATCAGGTCGTCACCGAGCGAGAGGTAGAAGCGGGACTCGCCCGGGTCGCCCTGACGGCCGGAACGGCCGCGCAGCTGGTTGTCGATCCGCCGCGACTCGTGCCGCTCGGTGCCGAGGACGTACAGGCCGCCGTTCTTCTCGACCTCGTCCTTCTCGGCCTTGACCGCCTCCTCGGCGCGCGCCATCGCCTCGGGCAGCGCGTGCGCCCACTCCTCGATGTGCTCCTCGGGGTCGAGGCCGCGCTGGCGCAGCTCCGCCTCGGCGAGGTCCTCGGGGTTGCCGCCGAGCTTGATGTCCGTACCGCGGCCGGCCATGTTGGTGGCCACGGTGACGCTGCCCTTGCGGCCGGCCTGGGCGACGATCTGCGCCTCCCGCTCGTGGTGCTTGGCGTTCAGCACCTCGTGCTGGATGCCGCGCTTGCTGAGCTGCTGCGAGAGGTACTCGGACTTCTCCACCGACGTCGTGCCGACGAGGATCGGCTGCCCCTTGCGGTGCTTCTCCTCGATGTCGTCGACGACCGCCTCGAACTTGGCGACCTCGGTGCGGTAGATCAGGTCCGACTGGTCCTTGCGGACCATCGGCCGGTTGGTCGGGATGGGCACCACGCCGAGCTTGTAGATCTGGTGGAACTCGGCGGCCTCGGTCATCGCCGTACCGGTCATGCCGGAGAGGCCGGGGACTTCCTTGCCGTTGTGGTCGTGGCGCTTGTAGAGGCGGAAGAAGTTCTGCAGCGTGATCGTGGCGAGCGTCTGGTTCTCGTCCTTGATCGGCACCGCTTCCTTGGCCTCGATGGCCTGGTGCATGCCCTCGTTGTACCGGCGGCCGGCGAGGATACGGCCGGTGTGCTCGTCCACGATCATGACTTCGTCATCGATGATGACGTAGTCCTTGTCCTTCTTGAAGAGCTCCTTGGCCTTGATGGCGTTGTTCAGGTAGCCCACCAGCGGGGTGTTCACCGACTCGTACAGGTTGTCGATTCCCAGCCAGTCCTCGACCTTGGCCACACCGGACTCGTGGATCGCGACCGTGCGCTTCTTCTCGTCGACCTCGTAGTCGCCGGTCTCCTCGATGCCCTTGAGCGGGTTGCCCGGCTCGCCGCGCTTGAGCCGCTTGACCAGCTTGGCAAAGTCGCCGTACCACTTGGTGGCCTGGTCCGCCGGACCGGAGATGATCAGCGGCGTACGGGCCTCGTCGATGAGGATCGAGTCGACCTCGTCGACGATGGCGAAGTTGTGGCCGCGCTGGACGAGCTCCTCCTTCGACCACGCCATGTTGTCGCGCAGATAGTCGAAGCCGAACTCGTTGTTCGTGCCGTACGTGATGTCGCTGGCGTACTGCTCGCGGCGCTGAGCCGGCGTCATGTTGGCGAGGATGCAGCCGACGCTCAGGCCGAGGAAGCGGTGGACGCGGCCCATCGTCTCGGAGTCGCGCTCGGCCAGGTAGTCGTTGACCGTGATGATGTGGACGCCCTCACCGGACAGGGCGTTGAGGTACGCGGGCAGGGTGCCGACGAGGGTCTTGCCCTCACCGGTCTTCATCTCGGCCACGTAGCCCATGTGGAGAGCGGCGCCGCCCATCATCTGGACGTCGTAGTGCCGCTGGCCCAGGGTGCGCTTGGCGGCCTCGCGGACGGTGGCGAAGGCTTCGGGCAACAGGTCGTCCAGGCTCTCACCGTCGGCGTACCGCTGCTTGTACTCATCGGTGAGGGCCCGCAGCTCGGCGTCGGAGAGGCCTTCGAAGTCCTCTTCGATGGAGTTGACCTGGTCCGCGATGCGGTGCAGCTTGCGCAGGATTTTGCCTTCGCCTGCACGCATGATCTTCGAGAGGACGGACACGGGGGTTGGTCTCCTTGCCGGTCGGGCCTGGGACGGTCGGTTTCCATTTCACTGACTGAGCAACGGCCATCGTATGCGAGGACCCCGCCACGCCGGGAGGCCTGCCGTGGGGTGACCGTCGGCTGCTTCCCGTCCGCCTCACGGCCGCCTCGAAGGAACAACGTCCGGGGCCGCCGGATGGTGCCGCACCGGCCCGGCGAATCACGCGAAGGGTGATCACGCCCTCACGCACGGCGAAAGGGATGGCGCCGCCGGCCGTCGCGCGAGCAGAATCGGCCGATGGAACCCGTCACGCTCACCACCGGTCGTCTCCTGCTGCGTCCCGTCGGGCCGCCGGAGACCGACGCCGTGTACGCGATCTGTCAGGACCCGGACATCCAGCGCTGGACCACGATCCCCTCCCCGTATCTTCCCGAGCACGCGCGGGGGTTCACTGAGCAGATTGTCCCCGACGGCTGGGCGAACGGTTCAATGTTCACCTTCGGCGTCTTCCTGCCCACCGGGGAGCTGACGGGCATGCTCAGCCTCACCATGCACTCCCTCGGGACGGCCGAGATCGGCTTCTGGGGCGCGAAGGAGCACCGCGGCAACGGCTACATGACCGAGGCCACCGTCGCCGCCTCCCGCTGGGCCTTCACCCGGTTGTCGGTCGACCGCATGGAATGGCGCGCGGAGGTCGGCAACACCGCCTCCCGCGCGGTGGCGGAGCGCGCCGGATTCACCGTCGAGGGCGTCCTGCGCTCCTCGCTCAGCAACAAGGGAGTGCTGCGGGACGGCTGGGTGGGCTCCCTGCTCCCCTCCGACCTGGGACTCGCCTCCACAGCGCCCTATGTGCCGGGGCGCGGGTGACGCCCGGGCCGGCCCCGCTTGTCAGTGGGGCCCCCTATCGTGCGGACGTATGACGACCCTCCCGCGTCCGACCATGGAACTCTCGGCCGACGAGGCCCGCCGTATCGCCCTGCGCGCCCAGGGCTTCCTCGGCGCCCCCGACCGCCGCTCCGGCGTGCGGGGGGTCCTCCGCCACCTGGGCGCGGTGCAGCTCGACACCATCTCCGTCCTCGCCCGCTCCCACGAGCTGATCCCCTACGCCCGGCTGGGCGCGGTCGGACGCCGGACCGTCGAACAGGCGTACTGGAAGCAGGAGTCCGAGCCGCCGCGCGCGTTCGAGTACTGGTCGCACGCCGCGTGCGTCCTCCCCATCGAGGAGTGGCCGCATTTCGCCTTCCGCCGCCGCGCCTACCGCGCCCGCCCGCACTGGAACCACGAGCTGCCCGACGGCACCTACGACCAGGTGATCAAGCAGCTCCGCGCGGAGGGCCCGCTCACGGCCACGGAACTGGGCGGCGCCAAGCGCACCAGTGAGTGGTGGGACTGGTCCGGCACCAAGGTCGCCGTCGAGCGGGCGCTGATGTACGGCGAGGTGGTGTGCGTCGAGCGCCGCGGCTGGAAGCGGGTCTACGACCTGGCCGAGCGTGCCGTCCCGGTGGAGTTGCTGGACGACGAGCCGGACGACGCCGAGTGCCTGCGCCGCCTGGTCCGGCTGGCGGGCCGGTCCCTCGGCGTCGGGACGCGCGCGGACATCGCCGACTACCACCGTCTCAAGGGCGAGCAGTTCGACGCCGTGGTCGCCGATTCGGGTCTGGTCCCGGTGACGGTGACGGGCTGGTCCAAGCCGGCCTGGGCCGATCCGGCCGCCCTGGCGGCCCCGCCGCGCGGCCGGCACCGTACGACACTGCTGTCGCCGTTCGACTCCCTGGTCTGGGAACGGGCGCGCACGGAGCGGATCTTCGGCTTCACCCACCGCCTGGAGGCCTACGTCCCCAAGCCCAAGCGGGTGCACGGCTACTTCGCGATGCCCGTCCTCGCGGGCGGCCGGCTCGTCGGCCGGGTCGACCCGGCCCGTGAGGGCCGCACGCTGGTGGCCAAGCAGGTCACGCTGGACGGCCGCAAGGCGGTCCCGGCCGTGGCCCAGGCCCTGGTGGAGGCCGCTGGATGGGTGGACTGCACCGATGTCCGGGTGGAGCGGGTCGACGCACCCGGGCTGCGCGAGGCCCTCACCGTGGAGCTCGCCCGGTCCCTGGCCTGAGCCCCCGGCCCGGACCGGCGAGGTCTCAGCGGATCTCGAGGATCTTCTCCCGCATCGCGTAGACCACCGCCTCCATCCTGGAGTGCAGTTGCAGCTTCTCCAGGATGTTGCGCACGTGGTTCTTCACCGTGTTCTCGGAGATGAACAACTCCTTGGCGATGTCACGGTTGTTCATCCCCGTGGCCACCAGCTTGAGGACCTCCAGCTCACGGTCCGTCAGCCGGGGCGCGGGCACGAGACGGCGCTCGTCGGTCCGCTGGATCATCGACTTGAACTCGGTGAGCAGTTTCGACGCCATGGACGGACTGATCTGGGACTGTCCGTCGGCCACCGCGCGAATGGCGGTGGCCACCTCGTCCGTGGAGATCTCCTTGAGGAGGTAGCCGGTCGCTCCCGCCTTGATGGCGTCGTAGAGATCGGCTTCCTCGTCGCTGATCGTCAGCATGATGATCTTCGCGCTCGGAGCCACCTCCTTGATGGAGGTGCAGGCCTCGATCCCGCCCCGCTTGGGCATCCGCACGTCCATCAGGATGATGTCCGGCAGCAGGTCGGCCGCCTTCTCCACGGCCTCGGCGCCGTCCCCCGCCTCGCCGACGACCTGGATGTCCTCCTCGGCCGCGAGCACGATCTCCAGTCCGCGGCGGAACAGCGCGTGATCGTCCACCACAAGGACTCTGATCGGCTCCTTGCGTGGTGTGTCCGCGTCCGGGCCCATGCCGACGACGCCGCCGTCGGCATCCTCGTCCTGCATCGGTCCGAAGCTGTCCGCCATCGTTCCTCCCCCTGAAGGCTGTGGCCTGTGGTCCCGACCATC
This sequence comes from Streptomyces sp. NPDC086080, assembly GCF_044540255.1. Taxonomy (NCBI): domain Bacteria; kingdom Bacillati; phylum Actinomycetota; class Actinomycetes; order Kitasatosporales; family Streptomycetaceae; genus Streptomyces; species Streptomyces sp. NPDC086080. Next base: position 13,945 of record NZ_JBITRU010000012.1, on the reverse strand, counting down.
GCCAACCCAAGGCAACGACCCACCGGTTGGGCCGTTGCCGCCATGATTCCATGCCCGGACGACACCGGGGTGCCGGTGCGGGTCCCCGGTGGGCGCACGCCGGTGCCCCTGGGGGCGCACACGCGCACCAGGGGCACCGGCTGTGCTGTCGCGGGGCGGATCAGCCGCCGAGTGTTCCGCCCGCCTCGGGGGAGTTGGCCTCGGTGACCATCGTGTCGGTACTGAGGTGGATCACGCCGTAGTCGTAGGCGTGGCGCCGGTAGACGACGCTGGGTTCCTTGGACTCGGAGTCGACGAACAGATAGAAGTCGTGCCCGACCAGCTCCATCTCGTAGAGCGCCTGGTCGAGCGTCATGGGCGCGGCCACGTGGGTCTTCTCACGGACCACGAGGGGGCCTTCACCCTGCACCTCGAGCGAGCCGATCCTCTTGGTGGGGACTGCCTCCGGCTCCTCCTGGGCGGCACCCGCGCCGGTCCCGTTGAGTGTCGCCACGCCCGGGACGTGGTCGGGGACCTCGGCGGCCGAGATCCTGCGCGCACCGCGCCGCGAGAAACGCTTGTCGTGCTGCTTGCGCAGCCGGGCGTCCAGCTTCTCCGCCGCCAGGTCGAGCGCCGCGTACGCGTCACTCGCCGACGCCTCCGCCCGGATCACCGGACCGCGGGAGCGGAGCGTGATCTCCACTCGGTCACAGCGGTCGGCCTGTCGGGGGTTGGGCTCCTTGGACACCTCGACGTCGAGGCTCATCACCTTGCCATCGAGCTTCTGGATCTTCTCCAGGTTCAGCTTCTCGGCCACGTGCTTCCGGAACCGCTCGGGCACCTCGGTCTTGCGGCCCTTGACGACGATGTCCACGCAGAACTCCGTTCCCGGATCACTCCGCCTCGGTGCGGAGTGTCTCCCTTTTGCACCAGGCCCCGGTGACGTCCGGAGCCGCGGACTCGGTGACGTCCACCTCCTCCCCCAGGAGCGAGATCTCCAGTCCACCGGCGCGGGTGATTCACGAAAAACCCGCAGCACGGCAATCGGATTCGTGAGGTGTGGCCTGCGGCTTTCCCTCACGACCGAACATATCTCGCCCGGGCGGATGGCGTCACCCTCTACTGCGCCGTACCTCCGTTCAGGGGAATTACCCCTCTCACAACCTGCAACGACGCACGTTCTCAGTCAGTTCCGATGTATTTCGAAAGCATCCGGTGGCGCCGCGACAACGGCGGCGCACACCACGCCGACGATCCCGTCGGCACGGTCCGCGACCCCCGGTTCCGGCGGCCGACCGGACCACCGACGCGTCCTCTGTTGAGCTGGTCCGTTCCGTTGTTCTCCTCTCCTTTCCCACGTCTCACCCAGGTACACGAACGTAGGCCCCGAAATACTCGATTCCGCGTCCGGTCCGGCCCGCGCCGTCCGCACCGCGCGTGCCGCCTCGGCGAGCGACGCCCCCGTCGTCATCAGGTCGTCGACCAGCATGACCCGGCCTCCGGAGAGCAGCCGCCCGCACCCCGGAGCCACGGTCAGCGCGCCCGCGAGGTTGGCCAGCCGCTGCCGGGAGCCGAGCCCCGACTGGTCGGCCACGCCCCGCCGTTGCCACAGGGCGGGTAGTACGCGAACGGGTACCCCCGCCCGCCGGAGCTCACCCGCCGCCGCGTAGGCGATCCGCCGGGCGGGATCGTGCCCACGGGCCCGCACGGTCCGCCGCGCGGAGGGCACGGGGACGAGCAGCACGGGGTCACCCCCCGCACCGGGGCCCGGGTGCGACGCCGCGTCCGGGCCCCCGGGAACGCCCGTACGAGCCGCGCGCAGCCCTGCCCGCACCGCGCCCGCCAGGGCCGCGCCGAGCGGCCTGGAGAGGGCCAGGGCGCCCCGTTCCTTGTGCGCGAGCAGCGCCGCCCGCACCTCGTCCGCGTACCGCGCCGCCGCGTGCACCGGCGGCAGCCCGGCCGGTTCGGGTGCCGGCCGCACCCTGCCCGGCAGGCCCCCGCTCAGCGCCGTACGGCACCCGGCGCACAGGACCGTGCGGAGCCTGCCGCATCCGCCGCACTCGGCAGGGAGCACCAGGTCGGTGAGGTCGTGCCACCAGTCCCGCATGAGCCCCACTGTGCAGGCACCCGCCCCGCCGGGCCACCCCTGTGGACAACCCGCGCGGCCCGGCCGGGCGAAGCCGGCTCAGCCCGGATAGACGGGCGCCGTGCCCTCCGTGACCTTCTGCCACTGGGCCCCGGAGGGCAGCCGTACGATGCCGTCCACGGAGTCCGCCACCAGCGGTGTCAGCTCGTCCTCGGAGGCGGTGACGGCCTTGACCCCGGTCAGTGCGGCGGGCGGCGTCACATCCGGCGTGGAGCCGTCGACCTCGACGTACTTCATCTGCTCCACGCCCCCCTGCTCGCGCCCGACCACCACGAGCCGGCTGTCCCCGGCCCACGACATGGCCGTGACCTGCTCCAGCTCGGGCGTCGCCGAGCGCAGGTCCAGCACGGTGACCGGCGGACGCACACCGCTCGGCACACCGTCCGCGCCGTCGTCCTTCCTGGTCCGCTCGATCCGCCCGATCAGCAGGGACCGCCGGTCGCCCTGCTCCACCACGAGCGCGATCCGTACCCCGTCGGCGGCCACCCGGACCGCCCGCACCCGGCCGTCCAGCCCCGGCGTCCGCACTTCGAGCGGCTCGCCCTTGCCCTCCTCCAGCAGGTACAGCCCCGGATTGCCGGGATCACGGTCGGCGACCCACAGTCCGCCCTGCGCGTCCCAGCTGGGGGTGGTCAGCCGGTCCTCCTCGGTCCTGCCCTGACTGCTCAGGACGGGCTCCCCGAGGGAACTGCCGGACACCAGAGAGGTGACGAACAGCGACTTGCCGTCGATCCCGACCCCGGCCGCGGTGCGCTCGTCCCGTGCCACCGCCACCGAACGCAGCGTCGTCCCGCCCTCGCCCAGCGCCCCCGGCACCGGGTCCGGCTCCGTGTCGCTGCTGCCCGCGGCGATCCGCGCGAGCCGGTGTTGCTTGTCGACGAAGTACAGGTGGTCGGGCGTGTACAGCGCGCCCCGGGTGGCCACGTTCTCGACGGCCTCCCGGTCGAGCGAGCACAACTGTCCGCCGCCGGCCCGCAGCTCGACCTCCTCCACCGCGGGGCTGAGGCCGCGCAGGGTGAACAGCAGTTGCGCCGCCATCTCCCCGCACTGGCGGGTGCCGGCCTCGGCCGCGCTGTCGTTGAGCGGCACGGTCAGCCGGCCCCGGTCGTCCGGTGTGAGCTGTTCCGCGCCCTTCCGCAGCGCCGTCCCGGTGGGGAAACCCGAGCGGACGACGGGTTGCAGCCAGCTGGTGGGCCCGCCGATGAGGGAGCGCACCATCCGGGTGGTGGGGTCGACGTGCCTGCGCACGTAGACGGGATCGGCGACCGCCATCGGCAGCTCCGTGGCGGCGGTGGCCGTGCTGTTCGAGGCGAAGTAGTACTTGTTGACGGACATGTAGTTGCGCTGGAAGTCCGACTTGCCCATGACGACACCCTGCGGCACCACGTCGATGCGCCACTGGCCGCTCTTCGCGTCCTTGGTGAGATGGACGATCTTGTCGTACCGCCCGGAATCCGGCGCGTACGACTGCTGTGCGTCGACGGTGGCGACCTTGGTGCCGGTCAGGGTGTAGGACAGGGCACCGGTGTCCTCCCGGTCCGGACGGTCGGCCTGGGCACCCGGCCCGTTCGACAGCACGGTGGTGGACTGCTCCGGCTGCCAGGTCTTCGCCGCTTCGGGGGTCAGATACTGCCGCGCGGTCTTGTAGTTCGGATCGTCGCTGGTCAGAGCCTCCAGAAAGCCCTGGACGATCTGTGTGGGGGTGGCGTCCTCACTCGGCGGCATGGCGAACACCCGCACCTGGGCCTCCTGCCGGGGCGTGGACTCGACGCCTCTCAGATCGCCGGTGTCGGGCATCGAGGCGCACCCGGCCAGCAGGACGACCCCGCCGGCCGCGTACGCCGCCTTCCGTACCGATATCCCCCGGCCGCGCCCCGCGCGATCACCGCCCACGCGATGCCTCCCCGTCCCTCTGTGCACCTCGCGCCGCGCTGTCGTCGCCGCGCCCCTCGCCGCCGGACTCCCGCTCCGGCTCCGCGGCTCCCCCGGACGGGCGCCGCGCGGCCGGGTCGTCGTCCTCGCCCCCGCCGTGTGACGGACCGCCCTCGGCCGGCCCTCCGGGTGTCATGCGCGTACTCCCGGACCGGGCCACCACGCGTGCGCCGCTGCCGGGCAGGGCGGTGGGGTCGGCCGTGGGAGGAACGGCCGTGGGCGGCAGTGCGAACGGGTCCCGGGCCGGCTCGTCGGCGCCCGGCCGGCGCACCGGCACCGTGGCGCTCTTCCCGCCGTCCCCGCCGCCACGGGGCAGGCCGGCGTCGTCCAGCCCGCGGTTGCGCCGCGAGTCCTTGGGCTCCAGGGGTATCGGAGATCCCCTCAGGGGTTCGTCCGCGGTGCGGGGCAGCGTCAGCCGGAACTGCGAACCGCCGCCCGGCTCGCCCCACGCCTGGAGCCAGCCGCCGTGCAGCCGCGCGTCCTCCAGGGCGATGGACAGCCCCAGCCCCGTACCGCCGGTGGTGCGCGCGCGGGCCGGGTCGGCCCGCCAGAAGCGGCTGAAGACCCGGGTCGCCTCACCGGGCTTGAGCCCCACGCCGTAGTCGCGCACGGCCACCGCCACCGCGCCACCGGCCGCGGCCAGCTTGACGACGACGTCCTTGCCCTCGCCGTGCTCCACCGCGTTGACGACCAGGTTGCGCAGTACCCGTTCCACGCGCCGTGCGTCGGCCTCGGCGACGACCGGCTGCTGGTTGCCGGTGATCCGGATCAGGGTGCCCTTGCGGTCGGCGAGCGGCTCCGCCCCGCCGACCACCCGCCGTACGACCTCGCGCAGGTCTATCGGCTCGGCCTCCAGCGCTGCGGCGCCCGCGTCGAAGCGGCTGATCTCGAGCAGGTCCGCGAGCAGCGACTCGAACCGGTCCAGTTGGTCGGCGAGCAGTTCGGCCGACCGCGCGGTGACCGGGTCGAAGTCCTCGCGCGCCTCGTGGATGACGTCCGCCGCCATCCGCACGGTCGTCAGCGGGGTCCGCAGTTCGTGCGACACGTCGGACACGAACCGGCGCTGCATCCGCGACAGGTCCTCCAGCTGGCTGATCTTCAGCTGGAGGTTCTGGGCCATCTTGTTGAAGGCCTCGCCGAGCCGCGCGATGTCGTCCTCGCCGGTGACCTTCATACGTTCCTGGAGCCGCCCGGCGGACAGCCTCTCGGCGATCCCCGCCGCCATCCGCACCGGGGTGACGACCTGGCGCACGACGAGCCAGGCGATCGCGCCCAGGAGGACGACGACGAACAGCCCGGCGGTCGCCAGAGTGCCCTTGACCAGACTCAGCGACTTCTCCTCCTGGGTGAGCGGGAAGAGGTAGTACAGCTGGTACGGGTCGCCGTTGGGGTCGTTGACCTGCTTGCCGATGACCAGGGCGGGCTGGGACTCCTTGTCGGAGTCGTAGACGACGCGCGTGTAGCTCTGTGCCGCCGACACACTGCTGTTGATCCGCTCCCGCAGCGCCGCGGGCACACTGTCCGTCGGATTGACCTGACCGGAGGCGCGCGGTCCGCGTCCGCTGCCGCTCGCGTCGCCCGCGGGCAGGGTCACCACGTCGAAGGCGCCCTGACCACCGCTGGAGAGCGATTCCACGAGGTCGCTCATCCACTGGATGACGCTCTGCGAGGGCCGGCCGTCCGCCGCGGTGCCCTCGTCTCCCGTGACGCTCACGGCCTCCTCGGCCTGCTGCCGGGCCACCGCGAATCCGCCGGTGGCCTGGCTCTGGGATGCCTTCACCTTGGCGTCCAGCAGACCGTTGCGCACCTGACCGATGACGACGAAGCCCAGCAGCAGGACCACGCCCAGCGACATCAGCAGGGTGGTGGCGACGACCTTGAGCTGGATGTTGCGCCGCCACAGCCGCATGACGGGCAGCAGCGGCCTGCGCACCCAGCGCATGAACAGGCGGATGACCGGGCTGCCCTGGACCCCGCCCTGCAGCAGCCCGCCCTCGAGCAGGCGTGCCCAGCGGGAGCCGGTCGTTTTCCGGCCGACAGGCCGCCCCGGACGGCCCCCGGACCGGCCGGGCGCCGAAGCGGCACTGTCACCGGACATGTCAGCTCGGTCCTGCCTTGTATCCGACACCACGGACGGTCACCACGATCTCCGGCTTCTCCGGGTCCTTCTCGACCTTGGAGCGCAGCCGCTGCACATGAACGTTCACCAGCCGGGTGTCCGCCGCGTGGCGGTAGCCCCAGACCTGCTCGAGCAGCACCTCACGCGTGAACACCTGCCACGGCTTGCGGGCGAGCGCGACCAGCAGGTCGAACTCCAGCGGCGTCAGCGCGATGGACTGCCCGTCCCGCTTCACGGAGTGCCCGGCCACGTCGATCACCAGATCGCCTATGGCGAGCTGCTCCGGCGCGGGCTCCTCCGACCTGCGCAGCCGTGCCCGGATCCGGGCCACCAGCTCCTTCGGCTTGAACGGCTTGACGATGTAGTCGTCGGCCCCGGACTCCAGGCCCACCACCACATCGACGGTGTCGCTCTTCGCCGTGAGCATCACGATCGGCACCCCGGACTCCGCCCTGATCAGGCGGCACACCTCGATGCCGTCCCGGCCGGGCAGCATCAGGTCCAGCAGTACAAGATCGGGTTTGGTCTCGCGAAAGGCGGCCAGCGCCTTGTCGCCGTCGGCTACGAAAGACGGCTCAAAACCTTCACCGCGCAGCACGATGCCGAGCATCTCGGCCAGTGCGCTGTCGTCGTCGACGACAAGGACTCGTCCCTTCATAAACGACATCATCCCATTAGCTCATAGTTACCTGTCGCGACCTGGCGCACAGAGCGGCCAGACCCTCGTTCGTCACGGGCGAAACAGCGCCTTCCTCGGTGACGATCGCCGTCACCAACTCCGGCGGTGTCACGTCGAACGCCGGGTTGTACGCCTGGGTCCCCAGGGGTGCCACCGGAATCCCGCCTCCCGCTTCCGTCCCGGCCACCGGCACCTGCGGCGCTGTGATCTCCGTCACTTCATGCCCGGGGCGCTGCTCCACCTCGATGGACGCCCCGTCCGGCGTCGCCGGATCCACGGTCGTCACCGGTGCCACCACGATGAACGGCACATGGTGGTACCGCGCGAGCACCGCGAGCGGATAGCTCCCCACCTTGTTCGCCACCGAACCATCGGCCGCGATGCGGTCCGCCCCGATGAGCACCGCGTCCACCTCACCCGCCGCGAACAGCGATCCCGCCGCGTTGTCGGTGAGCAAGGTGTACGCCATGCCGCTGCGAGCCGCCTCGTATGCCGTCAGGCGAGCACCTTGCAGCAACGGACGCGTTTCGTCCACCCACAGGCGCCGCAGCCGCCCCACACGGTGGGCCGCCAGCGCCACCGCGAACGCCGTCCCCTCACCGCCCGAGACCAGCGAACCCGTGTTGCAGTGCGTGAGGATGCGGTGGCCGCCGCCGGGCAGCAGCTCGTCGAGCAGCGCCAGCCCGTGCTCGGCCATCCGGGCGCTGGCCTCGGCGTCCTCCTGGTGCAGCCGGCGCGCCGCGGCCAGTGCGGCCCCGGCCGCCTGCCGTGCGTCCCCGCCGCGGGCGAGTACGTCCTGGTGGGCGGCGTGCGCCCGACGCACACCGACGGCCAGGTTCACCGCGGTGGGCCGGGCGCTCTCCAGCGCCCCCGCCGCATCGTCCACGTCGAAGCCCCGGACCGCCGCGAGCGCGACACCGTAGGCGCCCGCGATGCCCAGCAGCGGAGCGCCGCGCACGGCGAGCGAGCGGATCGCCTCCACCAGCGCGGGCGCGTCCGTACAGACGAGTTCGACCTCCTCGGCCGGCAGCCTCGTCTGGTCGAGCAGGACCAGGACGGGGCCTTCGGGGGGCTCTTCCCAGCGCAGTGCCGGAATCCCGGCCGGCCGCTTGTTGTCGCCGCTGTGCGCGTACTGATCAGCCATGCGGCCAGTCTGCCCCCTCACGCCGACAAATGAAGGTACACAGCCCTCACCTCGGCAGGTCCCTGCATGACCACCCCATGGCACGATGGCTGCCAAGCTGCCGCCGCGACCGCGGACGGGCACCGTGAAGGAGCGACGATGAAAGACACTCCGGGCTGGGCCTCGCCCGGATCCGCCCCGTCCGAGGGGCAGGAACCGGATGCGTCCGGACCTGCCGGGCCCGTCGGCCGCCCGGACCCCGACCCCGAGCACCCCGCCGCGGACCGGCCCCAGGAGCCGGGCCGGGCCCCGCAGGACCCCGGCGTGAAATGGTCCAAGGAGCAGCCGCCGGCCGGCCAGTGGTCCGCGCCCACCGGCCACCCCGGCCCCACGGGCCCCGGCTCCACCGGCCCCGGCCCCACTCCGCCGCCCCGGTCCGGCCCGGGCTGGGGCACCCCGCCCCCCGGCGGACCCGGCGGCGGCTACGGCGGTCACGGTGCCTCCGGAGGGGGCTGGGGCAGCGGCTGGGGAGGCCCGCCGCCCGCGGCCAAGCCCGGCGTCATCCCCCTCCGCCCGCTCGGTGTCGGCGAGATCCTCGACGGCGCCGTCACCACCATGCGCACCTACTGGCGCACCGTCCTCGGCATCTCCCTCACCGTCGCCGTCCTCACCGAGATCGTCGTCGTCCTGCTCCAGGGCCTCGTCCTGGACAACACGAGCACCGAGGTGCTCAACGACCCCAGCGCCACCCTCGGTGAGCTGACCGACGCCATGGGCGACGCCCTGCTCAACTCCGGCGTGATCTTCCTGATCACCCTGGTCGGCACGGTCGCCGCCACCGCCCTGCTCACCACCGTCACCAGCCGCGCGGTACTCGGGAAATCCGTCACCACCGGCGAGGCCTGGCGCGACGCACGCCCTCAGACCGTCGGACTGTTCGGCCTGATCTGCCTGCTGCTGCTCATCACCGCCGGCATCGTCACCGTGGGCGCCCTGCCCGGTTTCCTCGTGACCTTGGCGGCCGGCAGCGAGGTGGGCGTGGGCCTCACCGTCCTCGGCCTCATCGGCGCCGGCGTGGTCGCCGTCTGGCTGATGGTCCGCTTCTCCCTGGCCTCGCCCACCCTGATGCTGGAGAAGCAGGGCATCCTGAAGGCGATGAGCCGCTCCGCCAAACTGGTCCGCGGCTCGTGGTGGCGGATCTTCGGCATCCAGCTCCTCGCGACGATCATCGCGTACATCGTCGCGTCGATCGTCGTCATCCCCTTCACCTTCCTCGCCGCGGCCCTCAGCGGGGACGGCGTCACCGGCTTCCTGAACAGCGCCGGCGGCGACATCGGCTGGACGTTCCTCATCATCAGCGGCATCGGCTCGGTCATCGGCACCATGATCACGTTCCCGATCACCGCCGGCGTCACCGTGCTGCTCTACATCGACCAGCGCATCCGCCGCGAGGCCCTCGACCTCGAACTGGTCCGCGCGGCAGGCGTCAAGGACCACGCTCCCGGCACCGTCCCGGGGAGCTGATGCGGTGACCGCCACGGGGGGAGTTCTCACAGGCACAGGCGCAGGCGTGCGGCCCGCGGTCGACGCGGCCGTGCGCCTGCTGCTGGACGGCGACGAGCCGCCCGTCACCGTCCCGCGTGACCCCGCGCGGGAGGCGGCCCGGCGCGAGCTGTCCAAACGCATGTACCACGAGAACGACCCCAGCTGGTACCAGCGGGCCCTCGATGCCTTCTGGGACTGGGTCGGCACTCTCTTCGACACCGCCTCCACCGCGACCCCCGGCGGCGCACTCGGCCTGTTCGTCGTCGTCGCCGCCGTGATCGCCGTCCTGGGCGCCCTGTGGTGGCGCCTGGGCACCCCGCGCCGCCGGCCGGCATCCGCACCGGCCCTGTTCGACGACCGCCCCCGCAGCGCCGCCGAACACCGCGCGGCCGCCGAGGCGCACGCCGCCCAGGGCCACTGGATCCAGGCCGTCCAGGAACGCATGCGGGCCATCGTCCGCGCCCTGGAGGAACGCGCCCTGCTCGACATCCGCCCCGGCCGCACCGCCGACGAGGCCGCCGCGGAAGCCGGCCGAGCCCTGCCCGCCCACACCGACCGTCTGCACACCGCCGCCCGCGTCTTCGACGACGTCACATACGGCGGCAGGGCCGCGACACCGCAGTCGTACCGGCAGATCGCCGAACTCGACCGCGACCTGGAACGCACCCGGCCACAGCTCGCGAGCAGCACCAGCGGCAGCACCCGGGGCACGGACACCGACACCCGCCGGGGAGCCGCCGGATGACGACCGAGGTCACGCTCCCGTCCACCTCGGCCTCGCCCACCGCCCGCCAGGTGTGGACCCGCACGCGCGGCATCGCCCTCGGGCTGGTACTGCTGCTCGCGGCCGCCGTCGCCATCGCCGTGGTCCGCTCCGACGCCCGCCACGGCGAACTCGACCCACGCTCCGCCGAGCCGTACGGCAGCCGGGCCGTCGCCGAGCTGCTGGCCGACCGCGGCGTGGACACCCGCGTGGTCACCACCCTCGACGAGGCCGCCGACGCGGCCGGCCCCGACACCACGCTCCTGGTGGCGGTCCCCGACCTGCTGACTCCCAGTCAGCAGACCAGGCTGCACTCGGTCTTCGTCCGCTCCGGCGGCCGCACCGTCCTCGTCTCCGCCGGCAGCCCCTCCGTGGAACGCCTCGCCCCCGGCGTCGTCGCGGACCCCGTCACCAGCTTCGACTCCACTCTCTCCCCCGACTGCGAGCTGCCCGCCGCCCGCCGCGCGGGCACCGCCGACACGGGCGGCATCCGCTACACCAGCCTCCGCCTCGACGCCGACGAGTGCTATCCCAGCCAGCGCCTGGCGACCCTGCTGCGCCTCCCGGCTCCCTCCGGAGACGGCGACACCGTCGTCCTCGGCTCGCCCGACATCCTCCTCAACAACCGCCTGGACCAGCACGGAAACGCCTCGCTCGCCCTGCAGCTCCTCGGCTCCCGCCCGCATCTGGTCTGGTACCTCCCCTCGCTCGCCGACTCCTCGGCCGCCTCCGCAGAGGGCGAGCGCGGTTTCTTCGAACTACTCCCCTCCGGCTGGCTCTGGGGCACCCTGCAACTCTTCGTCGCGGCAGCCCTGGCCGCCCTGTGGCGGGCACGCCGACTCGGCCCCCTGGTCCCGGAAAACCTTCCCGTCGCGATCCGTGCCTCGGAGACCGTCGAAGGACGCGCCCGCCTCTACCGCAGGGTGAACGCCCGCGACCGCGCGGCCACCGCTCTTCGCACCGCCACGCGCACCCGCCTCGCCCCCCTCGTCGGCGTCCCCGCCCCCCAGGCACACGCACCCGAGGCTCTGCTCCCCGCCCTGTCCGCCCACCTCCAGGGCGACGGACTGTCCCTCCACCCCCTCCTCTTCGGCCCGCCCCCCGGCGACGACACAGCCCTCATCCGGCTCGCCGACCAACTCGACGCCCTCGAAAGAGAGGTACGCCGTCCATGATGGACCCGACCACTGACAACGCCGCGCACACCGGGGATCCGGCCGCCGCCCGGGCATCCCTGGAGGCCCTGCGTGCCGAGATCGCCAAGGCCGTGGTCGGCCAGGACCCCGCGGTGACCGGCCTCGTCGTCGCCCTGCTCTGCCGCGGCCACGTCCTGCTCGAAGGCGTCCCCGGCGTCGCCAAGACCCTCCTCGTCCGTGCCCTCGCCGCCACCCTGGAACTCGACACCAAGCGCGTCCAGTTCACCCCCGACCTCATGCCGGGCGACATCACCGGATCCCTGGTCTACGACGCCCGCACCGCCGAGTTCTCCTTCCAGCCCGGCCCGGTTTTCACCCACCTCCTCCTCGCGGACGAGATCAACCGCACGCCTCCGAAGACCCAGTCCGCCCTGCTGGAAGCCATGGAGGAACGCCAGGTCACCGTCGACGGCACCGCACGCCCCCTCCCCGACCCGTTCCTGGTCGCCGCGACCCAGAACCCCGTCGAGTACGAGGGCACCTACCCCCTCCCCGAAGCCCAGCTCGACCGCTTCCTCCTCAAGCTCACCATCCCCCTGCCCTCCCGCCAGGACGAGATCGACGTCCTCACCCGCCATGCCGAGGGCTTCAACCCGCGCGACCTGCGCGCCGCCGGCGTACGCCCCGTCGCGAACGCAGCCGACCTGGAAGCCGCCCGCCGCGCGGTCGCCGCGACAACGGTCTCCCCCGAGATCACCGCCTACGTCGTCGACATCTGCCGCGCCACCCGCGAATCACCGTCCCTCACCCTCGGCGTCTCCCCGCGAGGCGCCACCGCGCTGCTCGCCACCGCCCGCGCCTGGGCCTGGCTCACCGGCCGCGACTACGTCATCCCCGACGATGTGAAGGCCCTCGCCCTGCCCACCCTCCGCCACCGGGTGCAGCTCCGCCCGGAGGCCGAGATGGAGGGCGTCACGACCGACTCGGTCATCAACGCGATCCTCGCCCACGTCCCCGTCCCCCGCTGATGGCCCCCACCGGACGCGCCGCCCTGCTCGCGGCACTCGGCTCCCTTCCCGTCGGCCTCTGGGATCCCGGCTGGACCGGCATCCTCGCCGTCAACGCCCCCCTCGCGGTCGCCTGCGCCTGCGACTTCGTGCTGGCCGCCCCGGTACGCCGGCTCGGCCTCACCCGCTCCGGCGACACCTCCGTACGCCTCGGCGACACCGCCGACATCACCCTGACGATCACCAACCCGTCCCGGCGCCCGCTCCGCGCCCGCGTCCGCGACGCCTGGCCTCCGAGCAGCTGGCAGCCCGGTACGGAGGCGGCAGCCTCCCGTCACCGTCTGGTCGTCCCTCCGGGAGAACGCCGCCGCGCCATCACCCGCCTGCGCCCCTCGCGCCGTGGCGACCGGCAGGCCGACCGCGTCACCGTCCGCTCCTACGGCCCTCTCGGTCTCTTCACCCGCCAGGGCACCCACAGGGTCCCTTGGACGGTGCGTGTCCTGCCGCCGTTCACCAGCCGCAAGCATCTGCCGTCCAAGCTGGCCCGTCTGCGTGAGCTGGACGGCCGCACCAGTGTGCTGACCCGCGGCGAGGGAACCGAGTTCGACAGCCTGCGCGACTACCTCCCCGGCGACGACACCCGCTCCATCGACTGGCGTGCCACCGCCCGTCAGTCCACGGTCGCCGTACGCACCTGGCGTCCCGAACGCGACCGCCACATCCTGCTGGTCCTCGACACCGGCCGCACCTCCGCGGGCCGGGTCGGTGACGTCCCCCGCCTGGACGCCTCCATGGACGCGGCCCTGCTCCTCGGAGCCCTGGCCACCCGCGCCGGGGACCGCGTCGACCTCCTCGCCTACGACCGTCGCCTGCGCGCCCTCGTCCAGGGCCGCACAGCGGGCGATGTCCTTCCGTCCCTCGTCAACGCCATGGCCACGCTCGAACCCGAACTCGTCGAAACCGACGCACGGGGACTGACGGCGACGGCCCTCCGTACCTCACCCCGGCGCTCCCTCGTCGTGCTGCTCACCACGCTCGACGCGGCACCCATCGAGGAGGGCCTGCTGCCGGTCCTGGGTCGCCTGACGCAGCGCCATACGGTGCTCCTGGCCTCGGTGGCGGACCCGCACATCGCCTCGATGGCCACGGCACGTGGAGACATCGACGCCGTGTACGAGGCGGCGGCAGCCGCCCAGGCGCACGCGGAGCGCGACCGCACCGCGGAACAACTCCGTCGGCGCGGTGTCACGGTCGTGGACGCGACCCCGGAGGAACTCGCGCCGGCACTCGCGGACGCGTATCTGGCCTTGAAGTCGGCAGGACGTCTGTAGCTCACGGAAAGGCGGGGGATGGAGGGTCCCCTGAGGGCACCCCAAACGCAGAAAGCCCCCGTGCCGAATGGCACGGGGGCTTTCTCCAATGATTGTTCGGCGGCGTCCTACTCTCCCACAGGGTCCCCCCTGCAGTACCATCGGCGCTGTAAGGCTTAGCTTCCGGGTTCGGAATGTAACCGGGC